>CAYLTY010000206.1:0-15509 GCA_964386705.1 uncultured Planctomycetaceae bacterium | reverse complement strand
GTCGTGCGACATCTGGAACTGCCGCAAGTCGATGACGTTGAATTACCCAACATCGTGCGGTTTCAAGCCGCGACCAAATCGACCGTACCGCTGGACCAACTGGCTCTGGACTACTTGCCATTGCCGCAGCGTCCGGGTTTCGCGGGACGCGACGTGCTGCTGGTCACCGTGCCGCAGGAACGCATCGGCAAGCTGTACGGCACCGCTTTGGCCGCTGGGTTGGAAGTCGTCTCCGTTGGTGTGTCGTCCGTTTCGACGGCTGAAATTGTGCTGGAAGCGGAAGCGAATGTGTCTCGCGCCGCCAATGAGATCAGCCTGGTCGTTTCGCGGCACGGCGACCGTATTGAGATCTCGCTGGTGGGTCAGGGGCATCTCTACTTCTCGCACTCGACTCAGGTTGCCGGGCAGCCCGATCAGATCACTTCTCAGGTCTTGTCCGAGGTCAGTCGCGCGGTGATCGCGCTCGGCAAACGCGTGCCTAATGTCCGAGTAGCTCAGACGTGGCTGGTGGGTTCGGCGAGTGAAAACGCGGAATTGACGCGGGCCGCGCATGAACGCTTCGGTTGCGAAGTCACTCAGATTGACCCGTTCCAGGTGCCGGGCGTCGTGAACTCGGCGGGCGCGGCCGATCCGTATGCTGCTTTTGCCGGACCGATTGGCCAGTTGCTGGGACACAGTCGCCAGACGGCGGCTGCCGTCGACTTCCTTAACCCGCGCCGTCCGGTCGTGAAGAAGGATTACACCCAGCACAAGCGCTGGGCAGTCGCTGCTGCGGTGGGCTTCGTCCTCATTTCGGCATACGGCTATCGCGCCCTGAGAATGGCTTCGCTGGCGGGTGAAGTGGCTGAAATGAAATCGCAACTGGCGGAGAAGAAGAAAACCAACGAGGACATGAAGTCGCGAGTGGAGGCGGTGACTCGCGTTGATCAATGGGTGGCCTCGCAAGTCAACTGGCTCAATGAGACCCAGCAACTCACCGAGATGATGCAGGGCACTGAGCGTCGTTATCTGCGTCGCCTGCAGTTTGGTCAGGGCACGACGAATACGGTGCGAGGTTCGATCACCGCCACGGGATCGGCCAAGGAACGCACGGACGTGGAAGGACTCAACGCCGAACTGCTGGAACGCAGCGATACCGACATCGAAGCTCAACCGATCAAGCCCGGCAAGGACAGCGAGTTCCCCTTCGACTTCCAACTGGATATCAGCTTGAAGAAGCCGACCCCGAAACCACCGGAGAAGCCAGCCGCCGAAAAGCCCAAGGCGTAAGGCATTCGAAAAGCGTAACTCCTCAAGGGAGGGGCTCAGCGTTTCCAGACCTGCTTGCCGCCGACCCAGGTGGACTGCACTTGGATGTCACGAATCTCGGCCTCAGGACACTTCAGATAGTCGCGGTCGATGATAATTAAGTCAGCCAGCTTGCCGGTCTCCAGCGAGCCTTTCTCTTTCTCTTCGAACGTGAGATAGGCGTTGTTGATGGTGTAGAGCCGCAGCGCGTCCTGACGGCTGATACGTTGTTCGGGATGAAGTGCGGTGTCGGTCCAGCGAGGCATCCGCGCGAGTGTCGTCCACAGGCCTAGCCACGGATCATAAGGGTTGATGGAACGCAGGCTGCCGAGCTTCTGCATGTGGTCTGAGCCACCGCCCACAACCACACCGTGCTCGAAGATCGTCTTGTAGGGTTGGAAGTAGGCCGTGCGTTCTTCCCCAAACTGCTTCCGCAGAGTTGCTCCATCGAGATACAGCCACGCGGGCTGCAGGTCGGCGACGATGCCCAGTCGCTGCATCTTCTGGATCGCTTCCAAACTCATGAAGTTGCAGTGCGTGATGCAGGGGCGACGCTCCTTGACTGGCAGCGTCTTGTTAACAGCGTCGTAAGCATCGATGAGCGCGTGCACTGCTCCATCACCCACCGAGTGTGCGGTCATCTGCAAGTCGTTCGACAACGCCAGATGAGCGATCTTTTCAAGCTTCTCCTGCTCGACGTACTTCAAGCCGCGATAGTCGGCGTCAGTGATAGAGTAGATGGAACTCACACCCCACGGCTGTCGCATGTAGGCGCTGCCGGTGAGCATGCCTCCGTCCAGAAAGATCTTCACCCCACGCAGCCAGACCCAGTTGTTGTAGGCGTGCAGAGGATGCTTCGACGCCGCCACAAGCCGGGTCTCGATCTTGTCCAGTGAATCCTGAGCGTTGATCGCGTACGACAGGAACGCGCGGCAGGTCAGTTCGTCTGATTTGCGGAGTTCATCAAAGAGCTTGACCGCGCCGTCGCCCGCGTTGCGGTCAGCGATGCTGGTCAGCCCCACCGAGTTATACGCCGTCATCAACTCTTTCAGGCGGGCGCGTTGATCGTCCGCTGAGGCTGGTTTCTCTTTGGACTTCGTTTTCACCAGCCGCGTGCAACTGCGCAGGATGCCGGTCAGCTCGCCCGTCTTGGGATCTCGCTCTAGATACCCCGGCTGGCCGTCGGTGATCTTGGTGTCTTTGTCGATGTTGCTGAGCTTCAGCGCCAGCGAATTTGCGGCGGCATCGGGGCCCGTGCTGAACAGCACAGGGTGTTCAGGAGCGACCTGATCCAGTTCTTTGCGAGTCGGAAACCGCTGATCGCGTAGGCGGGTCACGAAGACCTGCCGCACGCTGATCCAGTCGCCGGCCGGAACGATCAACGTGCGCTGCCGGATGTATTCCAGTACGTCGGCGATGGTCTCCATGTCGGGAATGTTGTGATCCCATTCGTGCATGGAGGCGCCGGTGGGATGAGTGTGCGAATCACACAATCCCGGCAACACCATCTGGCCTTTGAGGTCGATGACTTTCGTTTCCGCCCCTGCCAGCTTCTGAATCTCGTCGTTAGTCCCGACCGCAGTCACGCGGTCGCCTTTGACGGCTATCGCTTCCGCGATGCGGAACTGCGCATCGACAGTGACGATCTGCCCGTGATGCAGAATGAGATCCGGAGCATCAGCCGCCCGCAGGCAACTCGACCACAGACACCCGACAATGCCCAGCAAGAAGATTCCGCAGCGCATCAGATCGATCCTCGGGAATGGCGTGATGGTTCTCGACGGCAGACATCAGGTATTTGTGATCTCTATCTGGTTCGTGATGCAAACATCAGGCTCGACGCCGCTGAGCGATTCGCCTTCGTAAGAGCGCGGCTGCTGTTGTTCTTCATCGGGTTTGCCGCGCGAAGACCACCAATACGCGATGCCCGCGAACACCGCCCAGCCGGCCGACGCATAGAACATCGGAGCGAACGGGTCCGCCCAACCGCTACGGCGGAAGTGGTCGATGATCCAACCCAGCACCGGCGATGATACCACCATACCGATCTCGGTGAAGCCCAGCACGACGGTGGTTCCCGATCCACGGTATTGCTTCGGGAAGCATCCCGAGCCGATCGACACCACGCTGGGAAATAGCATCGCGTGACCAAAGCCGGACGTGATCGCCGGAAAGATCAAATGCCATTGCCGGGTCGAATGCGCGAGGATGATGTGACCAAGAGCGTGTCCTGCCAGTCCCATCAGCACCAGCCAGCGACGTCCGAAGCGCTGCGACCACGTGCTGGACGACACTCGAAAAATGAACGCCGATCCGCAGTATCCGAAGAAGAAGAGTCCGATGCCGCCGAGCCCGCGTTCGCTCGACATGCGGGTGAGGAACACCGTGATCACCGTCAGGCTGACGCCGATCATCATGCCGACGAGCACAATCATGCCCGGCCAGTAACGCCGGATGAGCAACAACGGGTTTGGTGTGACATGCGGCTTCTCATGCTTGTGCTGATGCGTCACGGCGATCGCCAGTACCAGCACGATCACAGCGCAGAGTCCCGCCAGACAGAACAAAGCCCGGAACCGGGAACTCATGTCGGTGATCGACGCATACAGGATGTCGCCAGCGACCGATCCCAGCACCATGCCGATGAAGCCGCTGCTGCCGAAGTTACCAATCACTTCCGTGCGGCGATGCCAGGGGACTTCCAGTTGAATATGCACAATCGAGGACGTCGCCATGCCGGCGATGCCCGTCGCGAAACCGATGCGCGTCAGGAAGATGATCCAGGAAATCTCGCGGCAGAACATGAAGCTCGTACACGCGGCCACGAACAGCAGAGCGCTACCTGCCCACACCAGTCGCGTGCCGTAGCGGTCCAGCATCTGACCGAGAATCAATCGCGCGGCGATGGCCCCGATGGTACCGACGCTCACAATCCAGCCGACGGTTTCTTCGGTTCCACCCAGGAATTTGACCAGTTCCGCGAAGTGAAACGTCAACGAGTTGGCTGCAACCATCGCCAGATTGGCGATGTACGAGAGCCAGAACACGCGGTTGTAGACGTTGTCGGTATCGGAACTACCAAGAACGGATGACGAAGCCATTTGGCAAGGGTGGGTTGATAACAGAGCAAGCTGTGTGCATCGAAGGCGGGATGAAGCATCAGGCGGAAGACAAACACTAGCGGATCGGGTTCGTTCTGCGTAATGCGGCAACGAATTCTGTCGCCGAGACCGTAGTTTCCACGATCGGACCAGAACTGAGGTGCGGAATGGTCCTCGGCAACCACCGTTTTCCGAGATCCTGCGTACCCACAGACGTGTCGTTCCGCTGTGACTTGCTGCCGTCTCGCGGGACGACTGGCTACGCTGCCGGTCGCGCCCGGTTTTCCTCTGTGATCCAGATTTCAAGAGTTCGATATGACGCAACGCATCGTGATTCTGGACGGCGCGACTCTTAATCCCGGCGACTTGTCGGTCCCCGTCGATCAGCAGTTGGCGTTCAGTCAGTCACCGGGTAGCGACGCCGGGATTGATCTTCAGGAGCGGTCGCGCGCGTGGTCTCAGTTGGCCGAGTTCGGCGAGTTTCAGCTTTTTGATCGCACCTCTGAGAACGAACTGCTCTCGCGATTGAGCGATGCCGAGATCGCCATCACCAACAAGGTTCCGCTGTCGGCTCAAAGCATCGACCAACTCCCGAAACTGAAGTTCATTGCTGTCACTGCGACCGGTTACGACTGCGTCGACGTGCAGGCGGCGGCGCGACGCGGGATACCAGTCTCCAACGTGCCGACCTACGGCACCGATTCCGTCGCCCAGTTCACCTTCGCGCTGTTGTTGGAACTCTGCCATCAAGTTGGCCGGCACGATGCTGCCGTTCGAGCAGGAGACTGGCAACGCAGCACGTCGTTCTGTTTCTGGAAGACGCCTCAGATCGAACTGGTCGGCAAGACACTGGGCATCATCGGCTTCGGCCGCATCGGACGCCGAGTGGGTCAATTAGGAAATGCCTTCGGCATGCGTGTGTTGGCGTGCTCGCACGGAACTCGATCTTCGGCCGCTGAAAGCTGGTTCGAGTGGGCTGATTTGCAACGCGTCGCGCGCGAGTCTGACGTTCTCTCCTTGCACTGTGGTCTGACGCCGGAAACTCGTGGCCTGATCAACGCCGAGTTCCTGTCCCGAATGAAACCGGGAGCTTGTCTGATCAACACATCTCGCGGCGCACTCGTCGACGAACCCGCATTGGCGGATGCACTCAACTCAGGACGACTCGCTGCCGCGGCCGTTGACGTTGTGTCGGCCGAACCGATGAGGTCAGGCAATCCTCTGCTGCAGGCGAAGAACTGCCTCATCACGCCTCACATCGCCTGGTCCACTCAAGCCGCCCGCCGTCGCATGTTGCAGACAACGTTCGACAACGTGCGAGCTTTTGCCGCTGGCAGCCCAATGAACGTCGTGAACCGCCCTGTGGCGGATGTGACACAGAAGTGACGCCGAGCGACTCGCTGTCTTTCAGTTATCTGAAAAGATAATTGGCGATCTATTGGTCTATAATTCTGCAGATGCTCAGCACGTCGTCGCCAAGTTTGGCGATTCAAGAATTACCTTGTTTTCCAGCTGTTGCTGAGAATCTCACGGATGTCGCTCCGCTGTGGTACGCTGGATGCGTTGAGTGTTCTCAACCAAGAACAACTCAGTCACTGTCAGAGCAAGGAAATTGACATGGACGCCACGAACATCACCAGCCGCTTCATTCCTACTGGTAACGCCACGGCCATTCTGCCGGCTCGCGGGAATGTGGGAACTCCGATCACGGTGATCGGGACGGATACGATTCGTGCGACGTTTGATGCTAAGTGCATTGAGCAGGCGTTGAACTCTCGCTCGGCTCCGGGCGTGACAGAACTCGTCCTGAATCCGGACGCTCACGCCGGGTACGGTGCTCCGGTGGGTTGTGTGCTGGCTTCGCCGACTCACATCTATCCGGGTCCAGTCGGTGTCGACATCAAGTGCTCGATGAGCCTGCTGCAACTCGATCTGGCGAACAGCCAGGTCGACGAGAAGCCGGTGCGCCGGGCGTTGATCAACGCGATTGGTGAACGCATTCCGACGGGCGCCGGCCGCGGTCAGCGCCAGGCCAAGAAATCTCGTCGAGTTAACGAGCAACTCGGTCGCCAGATTGTGATCGAAGGCGCTTCGAAGTCGGTGTGCGAGGCTCTCGGTATTCCGCCGGAGTGGGCGGAACGCTGCGAAGACTCGGCTCATGTGGGTCACGACGGAACCGCTGCTTCGCTGGAGAAGCGAATTGATCAGTTTCTGGCGTCTGGCGAAATGCCCCGGTTCGCTGAAAAGGCGATGCAACTGGGTTCGTACGGCGGCGGCAACCACTTCGGTGAGTGCGAAGCTGTCGAACTGGCTCAGGGAGATCGCGCTGCTAATGTCGCGGAGGTCTTCGGACTGAAGGACGGGTGCGTGGCTTTCTTGTCTCACTGCGGGTCGCGAGGTCTCGGACACAACCTGGCTTCCGGGCAGTTCAAGGCTTTGCAGCGTAAGTTTGAAGCGTGGAGCATTCCTCTGCCGGGTGGTGATCGTGAACTGGTCTACGCCCCGCTGGGAACCTCGGAAGCGGACGCCTATTTGGACGACATGGCGCTGGGGGCCAACTTCGCCACTGTGAATCACTTGTTGATCAACGCGCTGGTGTTGGAAGCCTTCCAGGAAGTCTTGCCGGGAACTCACGGCGATCTGGTGTACTTCATCAGTCACAACATCGCTCGACAGGAAATTGTGAAGAACCAAAAGTGCTGGGTGCATCGCAAGGGGGCGACTCGTGCGTTTCCGGCCGGGCATCACGCCTTGAAGGGGACTCGCTATGAGTTGACCGGACATCCGATCCTGCTGCCCGGTAACCCGAAGGACGGTTCGATGGTGATGGTGGCCGATGCTGGAGCGGAAAAGAGCTGTTTCAGTGTGAACCACGGTGCCGGTCGAGCTTTGGGACGCAAGGAAGCGGCTCGACGTTTGGACCAGAAGACGGTCGATGAGGAACTGCTGGCTCACGATATTTTGAGCAACTGTCGTCAGTACCCCATCGACGAAGCTCCGGCGGCTTATAAGGACTTCCACGAAGTTCTGCGGTCGGTGGAGCAGGCCGGATTGGCGAGTCCTGTTGCGAAGTTGAAGGCTCGTTTCGTCATCAAAGATGGCGACACGGCCGACGACTGATCAACAACTGGATTGCAGAAGAGATCAGGACGCGGGTTCGTAGAGCAGACCGTAGCTGCTCTGCGTCCTCCGCGTCCTTTTGCTTTTAGTGCGTCTGCGAAGACGCCGCACTATTCGCTCAGTGATTGAGCCACATCCGTACGATACGCCGTGAGGCCCGGCAGAATGCCGACGGCCGCTGCGAGGATCAGCAGGACGGGGAACAAAGCCAGTTCGACGGGCTCGAACTTCCAGGGGTTCAGGATGAGACCAGCCTTCGCTTCGACGATCGGCGCGGCTATGACAACCAGACCGTGTCCCAGTAGCAGCCCCAGAATTCCGCCGCCGATACAGAGCAACATGGCTTCGCCCAGGATGATTCCGAGGACCGTCATGCGGTGCGCACCCAGTGATCTCATGATCGCGATCTCGCGGCGTCGGTCGGCCATCGAGTTGTAGATGCTCACAAAGATTCCGACGCCGGCGACGACCACAATCAGACCGGTCAGGACCAGCAGTACCAGTCGCACATTCCCCACGAGGTCGTTCATGAGTTGATACATGACCGGGATGGGATTGATCGCCTGGGCGATCTTGCCTTCGTTGATTAACCCGGTGAGAAAGATCGACTGCGACGGTTTCTTGGTTCGCACGAAGATGTAGGACACTTCCTTGAACTCGTCCGGTGTCTCGTGATTGTGCGGGACGATCTTCGGCGGAGGCTGACCGGCCTTCTTCGCTTCTTCGAGCATGCGATTCGTCATCTCATGCTCTTTTTGAATGTGGGCCGCCATCCGCTCCAGCCGAGCCTCACGTTCGGGCGTCACTGTGAAACCAAAGTCGCGCAGGCGGCGGACGGCCTCGCCCACCGGCTTTTCGTGACCCGCCACCATGTAGAAGCCGTCCAGATTGACGAACGCCGTCTTGTCGTTCGCGGTTCCGGTAGCAGCCAAAACGCCCACGACCTTGAAGGTCTCGTTGTGAATGTGATCGCTCTCGGCGCCACCGTGCACGAGCCGGAACTCGGAACCCAAGTCCCATCCATTGTGTGCGGCGACTCGGGAACCGATCACCGCTTCAAATGGCTGAAGCGGCAACTCGCCACGCATCATGAACCGTCGACCGGGGACATACTCGACAGTGAAGTATTCGGCTGTCGTGCCGACGATCGGAAACGCACCTTCTTCGGTGACGTCACCCATCGTGAGCGGGATCGCATGATCGATCCAATCGGCCCACTCTTTATCCTTGCCGAGCAGAATGTCCTTGTAGAACGCATACGGCATCGGCTCACCGGCTCGGCCGACGCGGTAGATCGAATTCAGCACCATGCCGAGATCGCTGCCCTTGGGCCCGATCACCAGGCCGACCCCGACAGATCGCTGGCTGAAGGTTTCACCAACGATGCCGTAAATCACCAGCACCGCGACCATCATCATGATGCCCAACGCGACGCTGAGTGCCGTCAATGCTGACGCGAGAGCTCGAAAACGCAGGCTTTTGTAAGCGATGGTGAGAATGTTCATGCTGCGGCCCCCGGCGTGTTGAAGTCGCTGAGTTTGTCCACTCGCGTGAACTGCTTCGCGACATCCGGAGAGTGCGTGACCAGCAGCAACGAGACATTGTTCTCGCGGCTGGCCTCGAGAATGAGTTTCAGAATGTTGTCCTGATTCGAGGAGTCCACGTTGGCAGTGGGTTCGTCCGCGAGCAGCAGGGAAGGGCGGTTGGCGAGGGCACGAGCGACGGCGACGCGCTGCTGTTCGCCGACTGAAAGTTTGGTTGGACGATGGTGCATGCGGTGCTTCAGGCCAACTCGTTCGAGCAGCTCGATCGCGTGCTTGCGATCCGCCTTGCCGCCGGAAAAGCTCATACCGAGCAGCACGTTTTCCAGAGCAGTAAATGCGGGGAGCAGGTTGAAAGTCTGGAAGACGTAACCCAGCTTCTGGGCTCGAAAACGGTCGCGGCTGGGTTCCGGCAGACGCGTTACCTCAATGCCATCAATGTGAATGGTGCCCGAGTCGGCGGTGGTAATACCGGAGATGACGTTCAGCAGCGTCGACTTGCCGCAGCCGCTTGAGCCGACCAGGCAAACCTGTTCGCCGCTGGCAATATCGAACTGTTTCACGTTCAGGATCGGGAGCCGTCTGCCATCAGGCTCGACGTAACTCTTCAGCAGATTGCGGATCGACAGAGACATAGTGCCCAGCAAGCCGAGGAAACTGATTAGCCCAAGCAAACGCGGCGGAATGGTAGGGCTACGTCCCGGCATCACCAATGCACGAATTAAACTTCGTTAACCACGCGAATTCGTGGGATCGCCCATTCGCCAACGGTGGGAGAGCTATTCGATTTCCGCCGTCTGGATGTAGTCCAGGTTGCGGAAGTTCTTCTTGAGGTACTCGTTGCCAAAGAGCCGAATCTGTCCCTGATCGGGCGACTCCTCATACTCCGCGTTGATCTTTTTTACGACGTCGAAGCCTTCAACCACTTCACCGATCGGCGGGAAGCCCCCCATGGTGTCGAGTTGGGGATTGTCCTTCAAATTGATAAACAACTGCGTCGAGCGTGAATCCGGGCCGCCCTTGGCGAAGGTCACGTAACCGCGGCGATTGGATGTCTTCAGCGGTTCGTCCTTGATGTTGTTCTCAGACCATTTCGCGTGCAGTGCGGGATCGCCACTCATGCCGAACTGAACGACGAAGTTGGGCACAACGCGGAAGAATGCGATGTCGTTGTAGAAGCCGGTTTTCACCAGCTCCTGAACGCGGGCTACACCCAGCGGTGACCACTCCGGGTAGAGGTGAATGACAATCTTGCCCTTGGTCGTATTGAGGTTCAGTACTACTTTCTCAGTAGGCTTGACGTTGGGATCCTTGGATCCTGCGGGCAGCGGATCAGCCTTGGAAAGCTCAGGCACCTTGGACGGTGCGGGAGCGCAGCTCAATCCGATCAACGTGAATGATGTCAGCAGCAACGAGAACAACGCACGCTTCATGAGAAACTCCGTCGAAACGAATGGTCCAGCACGCGAAAGATTGCGGAAGCGCCGCGTCGGATCAACGCACCGTGACAAAGTCGTTGTGATTCAGCAGCGCGCGGACGAGTTCCACCTGTGCATTGGCCTGAGCGTTGGGACGTTTCCTCTGCTGGCCCAATTGAGTGAACTGTTCCAGAGCTTCCATGCTGACCTGCAACTCCTCGCGCGTTGGTTCCGAACCGAGCACTGCCACAAACGCCCGTCTGGCGAATTCTTCGCTGGAGATTGTGGTGTTCGGTGTACTCAGCTTGGCAGCAATCTTTTCAGCCATCTGCATCGCCAGTTTGCTGTTTTCCAGCGCGAGCGCTTGTTGAGGCACGATGCTTTCGGCTCGGCGGTAGCATTCCAGCACGCTGGCATCGTCAAACACGGACAGGAATTTTTGATGCTCATTGTGTGAATGCACGAAATACAGGCTGCGGCGCCGCGTTGCTTCGTCGTTCACCGGCAGTGATGGACCGCCGATTGTTTCATCGAGTTCACCTGCCAGATGGAGCAAACTGTCGCGCACGATCTGAGCCTCCATGCGAACTGGATTCGTACGCCACACGTACTTGTTGTCAGCATCGACGGTCAGGTTTTCCGATGCCGCGTCGGCGATCGACGAAGTCATGCGGTAAGTGTTGGACAGCACGATCAGCCGATGAATGTGCTTCATGCTCCAGGCAGGCTGCGCCGTTTGCCCTGACGCTTGAGCACTTTCCATGAGTTCAACGGCCAGCCAGTCCAGCAACTCGGGATGGCTGGGAGGCGTACCTTTGCGGCCAAAGTCAAAGACCGTCGGAACCAGTGGCTTACCGAAGTGTCGCGACCACAGGTGATTCACGGCGACGCGAGCGGGAAGCGGGTTCTTCGGATCGGTGATCCACTTCGCGAACGCTGACCGACGACCGGTGCTGGTCTGGGGGAAAGGTTTGCTGCGCGAGGCTTCGTTTTCGAGGTTCGACTCCAGAGTCTTCAAGCTGCCGACAAGGCTGGTGTAGGTTTCAGCCGGCATGTCGACGGCTTTACGCGCTGCCTCGGCTGCGGTTCTAGCTGCAGCGAGTTTCTTTTCAGCTTCCGCTTTCTTTTCAGGAGTAGCCTTCAAAGCTTCGAGTTCCGCGCGGGCAAAGTCTTCGTCCGCTTTCGCGGCGGCAACGATGCGTTCTGCTTTGGCTGCAGCTTGCGCCGCAACGCGGGCATCACTGCCGGAAGCTCGTACCTTGTCCGCTTCGGCTCTCGCCTGAATCGAAGCAGGTTGAGCTTCCGCAGTCAGTAATGCTTTCTCGGCGATCCGCAGTGCGGTCTGCGCCTGCTCGGGACTGAGCGGTGTCTTCTCCGGTGCAGCCGGGGTGCTGGCTGCGGCGTCTACCAACATCGTCGTCGCTGGCAATGCACGCAGTTCGAAAAGGGAGAACTCCGCTTTGGCGTCGAAGGTAATGAGCTCCATTGAGCCGCGCTGTCGTTCGATCGGCAAGCGATACGCGATGGAGTGCTGACCGTTGATGGTCACATTGATCAGCGTGCCTCGGGCCCGCACGATGACATCCTGTTGCTCACCAAGTTTGACGTCGCGCGCCTGGGCTCCATTCGGCGGGTACACATAGGAATCGCCCGCCTTGTAGGAGACCTGCGACTTGGAGCCGCCCGCATAAGCACTCAGGTAGGCGAGGGCTTCGTTCTTGTCGTTGACGTCGAAGTTCAAGCCGACGGACTTCCACATGTCGCCGCCAGTCGGGACGAACTGAAAGCGGCATTCAAAATCCTGCGGCGCTTCAGTCTTCAGCCGCAGGGCTCGGCGCACTGCTCCGGCTTGCGACTGCACCAGCTTGCCGTTGGTGTAGCTCCACTGACCATCGCCCATCTGCCAAAGATCAGGGTTCGCAGCTTTGAATTCATCGCGAGCGACGAACTTTTGAGTGTCCACCGGCGTCGTACTCTCGGCAGGCGGCAAAGGCTTTTTAGCGGCCGCAGCCTCGGCGGCGGCCAGTTGCAGCTTGGCGGTCGCAACGGTTTGTTTCGCGGCTTCGATGCGCTGCTGCGCGGCTTCGAGTTGATCTTTCACAATGAACGATCGCAGGCCGGGCAGATAGGCTTCCGCAGGCAGCTTGACTTGTTGAACTTCAAAGTTGCCGACCGACAGGAAGGCGGGCAGGCCGGGATCGATCACACGGCTCTTATCCGGGTTCCGGTCGTCACCCCGCAGGTGCAGGTGAGTGACCGCGTCAAGATTGCAGTCGAACGCGCGCGGCAGGCCGTCCTTCTCGAAGTCTGTCGAGCCCGGAACTAAGTCGGTGCGGACCTGATAGGGCTCAAAGATCGCTCGCAAGCGGTAGTAGTCCAGTTGTGCGATCGGGTCGTACTTGTGGTCATGACATTTCGAGCAATTGAACGTCAGGCCAAGCATCGCTTTGGATGTGTGCTCAACGGTCTCGTCCAGCCAGCTGGTGCGATTGAACTTGAAGTACTGCCGCGCCAGAAATCCGCTGCCGCGCAGCCGATCGAGGTCGTTCGGATAGAGTTCGTCTGCGGCGAGCATCTCCCGCAGCATCTGGTCGTAGCCTTTGTCGGCGTTGAGCGATTCGATGATCCAGTCGCGCCAATGCCAGATGTGCTTCTGCGAGTTGCGAACTTCCGCGCCCAAGCCCCACCAGTCGCTGTAGCGCCAGATATCCATCCAGTGACGCCCCCAACGCTCGCCGTAATGCGGGCTGGCCAGCAACCGGGTAACCACTTTGTCAAAGGCTTCGGCTGAGTCGTCTTTCAGGAAAGAGTCTTGTTCTTCGAGTGTCGGCGGCAGTCCGATCAGGTCGAGTGACACGCGTCGCAACCAGAGACGCTTATCTGCGGCCGGTTGATGCTTGAGACCGCGACGTTCGAGTTCTGCCAGCACGAACGCGTCGATGGGTGTCTTCACCCAGCCCGTTTCTTTGACGGTTGGAACAGCCGGACGAACAGGTGCCTTGAAGGCCCAGTGCTCGCGCGGATCGGCTTCCGGTTTCTCATCGGCTGGAGCGACCGCACCTTGCTCAATCCAGGCTTTGATGGCCGCAATCTCAGCGGGCTTGAGTGGCTCGCCTTCGGGCGGCATGCGCTCGGATTCTTCCGCGGCGGTGATGCGTTTGAGGAGCAGGCTGCCTGCGACATCTTTTGGTTTGAAGGCCGCGCCGTTTTCGCCGCCCTTTAGCGCCTGCGCGGCTGTGTCCAACCGAAGCTGGCCTTCCTGCTTGAGCACACCGTGACACGCATAGCAGCGAGCCTGCAGGACCGGCTTGATCTGCTTCGCATAGTCAACAGGTTCCGCGCTCCGGGCGGACTTTGTCGCGAGCAGCACGGTGATCAGCAGGACTAAAAAGGTCTTCATAGATCGCCCTCGATTGTCACGGGTCCGTTGCGTCGAGCATCGCTGCAGGGACCGATTTACAAACCGAATTCCTTGATCTTGCGATACAGCGTTCGCTCGCCGATACCCAGCAGCTTTGCCGCTTCAAAGCGATTGCTGTCGGTGATCTCCAGCGTCTTCTGAATGTAATAGCGTTCGATCTCATCCATCGGACGTCCGATGAGTGAGTCGGCACCACCAGTAATCACCGGGCGAGTTCCCGTGCCTGCCGTGCTGACTTCTTCTGGACCGGGATCGATCGGCGGGATGTCATCCGGCAGATCGTCGATGTCCAGCACGCCGTCTGAATCCTGTACGAACATGCTCTCGCAGGCGTTGCGCAACTGACGAATGTTTCCCGGCCAGTCGTAGACGGTCAGAGACTGCCGCGCGGCGCGAGACACCGTCGGCTTTTCGCGGGAATAGGTCTCAGAGAGCTGCCGCAGGAAGTGATCGATCAGCAGCGGAATGTCTTGCCGGCGTTCGCGCAACGGCGGCAAGACGATCATCATGACCTTCAACCGGTAATAAAGGTCTTCGCGGAACTTGCCCTTCTTGACGATCTCTTCCAGGTCGGCGTTCGTCGCGGCGACCAGTCGCACGTTGATGTCGAACTCTTCGTTCGAACCGATTCGAGAGATCTTGCGGCTCTCGAGCACTCGCAGCAGTTTGATCTGCGTATCCAGCGGCATTTCGCCGACTTCGTCCAGGAACAGCGTGCCGCCGTTGGCATACTCGAATTTGCCGATGCGACGGCTGTCCGCGCCGGTGAACGCACCCTTCTCGTGGCCGAAGAGTTCGCTTTCCAGAATGCTTTCGGGCAGAGCTGAGATATTCAGTGGCACGAATGGTTTGTTCTTGCGATCGCTGTTCTGATGCAGGGCTCGAGCGACGATTTCTTTGCCGGTGCCGTTCTCACCGCGAATCAGCACGGTGGTGTTCATCGGCGCGACCTGCCGCAGACGGTCCACCACTTTCTTCATGGCAGGGCTGCTGCCAATGACGCCTTCAAAACCGAACCTCTCATCGAGCCGACGATTCAGTTCCGCGTTCTTGCGGAGCAGGCGAACTCGGGTTGAGGCTCGTTCCACCGCTTGCCGCAACTCGCCAATGTCGACCGGTTTGGTGAGATACATCGACGCGCCAGCCTGGCCGGCCGCCAACGCCGACTGAAACGAAAAATGGCCGGTGAGCAGGATGACTTCGGCGTCGGGCAGTTCCTTCTTCGTCTTCTGCAGAATCTGCAGACCGTCGACGTCGTCCATCTTCAGGTCGGTGATGACGACGTCGAATTCCTGGCCCTCAATGAGCTGCACGGCGCGCTGACCCGATCCGGCGACGACGCACTCGTAGCCCACGCGTTCGAGGCTTTCGGCGACCGCCTCAGCATGCGATTCGTCGTCATCTACGATCAGTACGCGAACCGGAATTGAATTCAGATCCGGAACGTTGTGTTCCTTCGACGTCATGAAATCCTCAAGGCCGCCCTCACCCGCTCGATCGAAGGCGGCCTCTATTCACGCGATACCATGACCCGATTCCTCACCTTCGTGGAACAATACAAACCGGCTGATCTTGCTGAAATTGTTGAATGAGCCGAAAGTGATGTGGCAGTTTATCAAAG
>CAYLTY010000205.1:0-15509 GCA_964386705.1 uncultured Planctomycetaceae bacterium | reverse complement strand
AAATCAAACTCATCCAACGCCGAGCCTACGGCTATCGCAATCGCGAACACTTCGAACTCCGCATCCTCAATATCCATCACACGAAAGTCCGACTTGTAGGTTGATACCACCCACCCCCCGGGTGTTGCGAAGAGCCGCATTCTTGGCGTCCCCCCGATGGAGCCTTGACTCAACATCGATTTGTTCGGCAGGGTGGCCCGGACAACTTGTTTGTCCGGGTCGTGAAGCGACAAGAGGGACTTCACCAGTTGTCGCCAACCTCTCCGGCACGATGCCTATTTCGGCAAACCTCTTGCTACTCCGCAGGCCAGACAACCAGTTGTCTGGGCCACGCGCGTGATCCGAGATCTCACTGCTGCCGACTCGGCCATTCGCCGACGGGGAGTATCTTTCTCTGTCTGTCTGAGTAGAATCGACTTGTGCACTGAGGGAACAAGTCATGTCGCTACAACCTCGGATGGATCTTGGTGGGGAGATTGGTCTGCCTGATCGGCTCGCGAGGGCTGAGGCGGAAGTGTCCGCTCTCAAGGCGAGCTTGGAACGGCGCACAGCGGAGTTGGCCGCAGCCACCGAAACGCTGCGCTTTGAAACCGAAGAGCGGCGCCGGGCGGAAGCTGTTTTGCGCGGGTGGCCCGGACAACTTGCTTGTCCGGGTCGCGAAGCGACAAGAGGGAATTCACCACCTGTCGCCAACCCCTCCGGCACAATGCCTGTTTGGCGAGCCTCTTGCTGCTTCTCAGCCCAGGCAATGAGTTGTCTGGCCATCCGCGGACTTCCAAATGGTCTGTTTCAGAAAAAACTTCTTCGAGGTGTCGATTTCGTCGAGACGGCTCCGACTTACACAACGTGAACAACGCGGCTGACCAGAAGGGCTGGTCGGTTGGATCGTCGTTTGCCATGTCAAGGAGCCTGTTTTATGACTCGCGCTTATCAAGTTTGTGCAACCTTCGCGTGCGTGTTGTCGCTGGCGGTGATCGGCAACGCGGAGGACCGTTCTGAAAAAGTACCCGAACTTAAGGCGCTGGACCGCTACGTGGGGTCTTGGGACGTGGAGGTTACCTCGCCTGGTTCGCCGCTCACAAAGGGGCATTCATCAACAAAGTGGGTACTCGGCGGACGGTTCCTCCAAGGGACTGGGGAACTTCGATCTCAGGATGGTTCAACAGTCGTCAAAGTCACCACTCTGATGACGTTTGATACTGCCAGGAAGGTCTATCGGAGTTGGACTTTCATGTCTGACGGATCGAGTTTCGAAAGCGAAGGAACTTGGAAAGAGGCGACTCGCGAACTGAGTTCGAGCAGCCGAAAAGACTCATCCACCGGCGGCTTCACGAGCAAATCCGTGTTTGTCGAAGACGGGGTGGAAAACTGGAACATGGAGTTCAAAGACGACAAAGGTAAAGTGGTCAGCCAGATCGCCGGCAAGAACACCCGCCGAAACGACTAACTGTTGCGGGCCAACCAGGAGGCCGTGTACCTCCTGGTGCCCAAGAACGGAGCAGCGGGTGGGCGGAATAGCTACCGTTCGACAGCAAACTCGGCGAAACTTGACGTCAGATAACGACCAGAAAGTCGTTCGTCATGAGCCGCGGCGACGGAGATGCGTGATACTCGACAAAGCAGAAGATCGTGAAATACATATTACTCATGCAGTTCAAGATCGCGGGATGGGAAGCCGGCAATATGGCCAATTGGCAGCCGGAAGACATCAAGGCGAACGCAGATTTTCTGGGCCGCTTTCATAAAGAACTCTCCGACGCGGGAGAGCTGATCAGCAGCGAAGGTCTCGGCGGGCCTGAGCAACTGAAAGTGATTCGCGCCAATCTGGACGGCTCGCCAGCCATCACGGACGGTCCGTTCCCAGAAGCCAAGGAGTTCCTGGCCGGATACTGGATCATTGACGTGGAAAGTCCAGAGCGAGCCTACGACGTAGCCGCCCGACTCTCGTCCATTCCCGGCCCCGGAGGCCAACCAGCCAAAATCCCGATTGAGGTTCGGCCGGTGATGCATAGCTGCGGCGACGTGTAATGGATGGACCGCGTCATTCAAGCATCGAAGATCTGCTGCGCGAGCATGGTCCCGTCATACTCGGGGCGATGATGCGGCGATTCGGGGACTTCGCCTCTGCCGAAGATGCAGTGCAGGACGCCCTGCTAGCTGCGACCATCCAGTGGCCGAACGAAGGCTTGCCCAATAACCCGCGCGCCTGGTTGATTCGCGTCGCCGCTCGCAGCATGACAGATCGTCTGCGAAGCGAGCAGGCGCGACGACGGCGAGAAGCGACCTTTGCCACAGAATCGCAGGCTCACGAACTGCAGCTACCGGAACTCGATCAGATCGAAGAAACCGTTCAAGATGACACGTTGCTACTCCTTTTCATGTGCTGCCATCCGGCGCTCAATTCGTCGGCAGCCATTGCTCTGACATTGCGCGCTGTCGGCGGGCTGACCACTGCAGAGATTGCCAATGCGTTTTTGATACCCGAAGCAACCATGGCGCAGCGGATCATTCGCGCCAAGCACCGCATCAACGACTCGGGAGTGCCGTTCTGCATGCCCTCCGAGAAGGAACGTGCGGAAAGGCTCAGCTCTGTCCTGCACGTGCTGTACCTCATCTTCAGCGAGGGTTACGCCAGCAGTATCGGCCCCAATCTCCAACGCAGCGATCTCGCCAATGAGGCCATCAGGCTGACGCGCTCCGTGCACAAACTTCTGCCAGACGACAGCGAGGTCGCGGGGTTGCTGGCCTTGATGCTGTTGACGGATGCCCGGCGACCGGCGCGTACCGGGCTCGGCGGCGAACTGATCGCCCTGGCCGAGCAGGATCGAACGTTGTGGGATCGAGGTCTTATCTCGGAGGGTATCTCACTTATTACTGAAACGTTGTCTCGAGGTTCGATCGGTGCGTATCAACTCCAGGCTGCTATCGCGGCTGTCCACGATGAAGCGGCGCACGCAGCAGCTACTGACTGGCCGCAAATACTCGCACTGTACAGCTTGCTCATGCGGATGTCTGATAATCCCATGGTAGCACTCAACCACGCCATTGCTACGGCAATGGTGCATGGCCCTGGAGCGGGACTCCAATTGCTGAGTTCACCGGGCGTCGCTGATCGACTGGCCGATCACTACCGCCTCGACGCTGTTCGCGCCCATTTCCACGAAATGGCTGGAGAGCATCAGATGGCGATCAAATACTACGTCTCCGCAGCAGCTCGTACGACCAGCATCCCTGAAAGAGACTACCTCCATAGCAAGGCCGCACGGCTGAGAGCCGGTATCCACCCGGACGACATGAGATGACTGTTCGACGTCAGCAGCGAAGCTACGAACCGGCAGGAGCCGCAGGGTGGCCCGCGACGATCTCGTTGTCAGGGGAGAGAAGCGACAAGAGGGAATTAACCACCTGTCGCCAACCTCCCCGGAACGGAGCCTATTTTGGCAAACCTCTTGGTGCTCCGCCGGGCGGCAACCGGTGCCCGTTCTCGGCCTACCGGGGTGGCGTAGCCCCAACAAGCCACCACTTCAACTTCTTGTCGTTCTGCGACCCCGGTAGGCCGAGTACAGCCAACTGAGGCCACCCGCGAACCTCAATACGTGCGCGACTGTCCGGCGGGGATATTCGCCTTAGTGGTAGTTGTTCCGAGATGGCCAAACGTCTGACTTTTACCCCCTGCGTGTTTCTTCCGTTCCGTCTCCGGGACCAGGCGCCCCGAGGCGCGGTCGTTTATGACGTAAGCAGCTACGCCGAGTTTCCGTTCTGCACACTCAGCCCGTTCTGGCCGCATGGTGGTATCCCGGTGCCGGGGATGCCGCCCGCGACCAGCGACTCGGTTGAGGGTATCTGGCAGGGGCTGAAGTTGATCGATGGCAAGATCGCTCCGCGCTACTTTTCCGGTCAGGGGCACAAACGAGGTGGCGTGCCGCGAGGTCACCAGTACGGCGACAAGCTACTCAAAATCGTCGAGGCGCGAGAGAAGGTTTACCGGGTGGCCTATGAATGGATGCTCGACCATCGAGCTGACCCAAAACTGATTGCCGGGTTTATTGAGCAGGCATTCGCAGGGATTGCTCAATGCTTCCATGACGTCAGTAACAATCGCAGCATCGGTGACGCCGATGAAGGATGGGCTCACGCGGCGGTGCTGGTCCAGTACCTCAACCGGCGATGCCAGCAACGCGCTGAGGGCTAGGTATCACGCTGGGTGCCGCGTGACGAAAGGGAAACTCGCATCCCAGAATGTCTTTCTCCTTTCTGCTGAGTAGAATCGACTTGTGCACTGAGGGAACAAGTCATGTCGCTACAACCTCGGATGGATCTTGGTGGGGAGATTGGTCTGCCTGATCGGCTCGCGAGGGCTGAGGCGGAAGTGTCCGCTCTCAAGGCGAGCTTGGAACGGCGCACGGCGGAGTTGGCCGCGGCCACCGAGACGCTACGCTTTGAAACCGAAGAGCGGCGCCGGGCTGAAGCTGTTTTGCGGCGGGGCGAAGAACGCTATCGCTCGCTGGTTGAAGCGGTGACGGCTGTCGTCTGGAACACACCCGCCTCGGGCGAATTCGAATCAGAACAGTTGGGCTGGAGCGCCTTCACCGGGCAGGATTTTGATCAGCTCAAAGGCTGGGGCTGGCTCGACGCTGTGCATCCGGATGACCGCCAGAACACGGCCCGCGTGTGGTCAGGAGCGGTTGCGAGCCGATCGCTGTATGTGGTCGAGCATCGCCTGCGGCGGCACGATGGCGTGTATCGCCACATGATGGTCCGTGCCGTGCCGATTCTCGACGAGACCGGCGCCATCCGCGAGTGGGTCGGCATTCATACCGACATCGACGATCTCAAGCAGGCCGAGACCGCACAGCGCGAAGCCAAAGAGGCGGCTCAGGCAGCCAACCGGGCTAAGAGCGACTTCCTAGCCAACATGAGTCATGAGATTCGCACGCCCATGAATGGCGTCATCGGCATGACTGAACTCGCCTTGGGCACTGAACTCACGGCCGAGCAGCGCGAGTATCTCGAACTGGTCAAGTCGTCGGCCGATTATCTGCTCGCGGTTATCAATGATATTCTCGACTTCTCGAAGGTCGAGGCGGGCAAGCTCGACCTTGATCCGGTCGATTTCAATTTGCGCGACCACCTCGACGAAACGATTACCACGCTGTCCTTGCGGGCTCATGCGAAAGGGCTGGAGCTGGCTTGCCACGTGCTCGACGACGTGCCCGAAACCCTCGTCGGTGACGCGTGTCGGCTGCGGCAGATTCTGGTGAACCTCATCGGCAACGCGGTCAAGTTCACCAGCGCGGGCGAAGTAGCCCTGCGTGTCGAATGCGAAGGCAAAGATGAAACGTCCGCCGGACTCCATTTCGCGGTCCGAGATACAGGCATCGGCATTCCGCGTGAGAAGCTGGGCGTCCTCTTTCAGGCGTTCTCGCAGGTTGATACCTCGACAACGCGCAAATACGGCGGCACCGGCCTGGGCCTCGCCATTTCGCTGCAGTTGGTCAAGCTCATGGGTGGTCGCGTGTGGGTTGAGAGCGAGCCGGGCCAAGGCAGCACTTTCCACTTCACGGTGCGGCTCGGCCTGTCGACCTCGACTGCCCCGCTCACAGCCCCGGCGGATCTGTCGCGCCTGCGCGGTTTGTCAGTGCTGGTGGTCGATGACAACGCCACGAACCGCCGCATCCTGCAAGATATGCTGAGCCACTGGGAAGCGGTGCCGGTGCTGGTGGAAAGCGGTCGCGAAGCACTGGCCGCCCTGCACGCCGCGGCGAGCTCACGCAAGCCGTTTCAGCTCGTGCTGCTCGACAACATGATGCCTGAGATGGATGGCTTCATGCTGGCCGAAGAGATCTCGCGGGAACCGGGCCTCGCTGGTTCGACGCTGATGATGCTGTCGTCGGCCGATCGTCGTGAGAACATTGCCCGCTGCCGCGATCTGGGCGTCAAGGCGTACCTCAACAAGCCGATCAGACGCTCGGAGCTGCAAGCTGCCATCCTCTCGGTGCTTGGTGCCTCGCCCGGTCAGGAATTGCAAGCCGCGAACGGCGCTCGCCGTGCGATTGCCGCCGGCACTTGCTGCCTGCGAGTGCTCCTGACCGAAGACAACGCGGTGAACCAGAAGCTGGCCGTGCGACTGCTCGAAAAGCGCGGGCACTCGGTCGTCGTCGCAGGCAACGGCCGCGAGGCCCTCGAAACGCTCTCCCGCGAATCGTTTGATGTCGTCTTGATGGACGTGCAGATGCCCGAGATGGACGGCTTCGAAGCCACTCAGCGAATTCGCGAGCTTGAGCAAACGACCGGCGCCCACGTGCCGATCATCGCCATGACCGCGCATGCCATGAAGGGAGACCGCGAGCGGTGCCTCGCCGCGGGCATGGACGGCTACATCTCGAAGCCCTTGCGACCCAGTGAGCTGTTCGAAGCGGTAGAGAGTCTGGCCGCCGTCAGCCGTGCAGCCACCGAACCAGCTTCATCCCCCTTCGATGAGGCGACTGCCCTGGAAAGCGTGGGCGGCGACCGCGAACTGCTGCGCGAGATTATCGATGTCTTCTTTGAGGAATGCCCGCTCCTGACCGCCGCGCTGGCCGCAGCCCTCCAAAGTGGCGACGCCCCCACAGCCCACCGCGCCGCTCACACGCTCAAAGGTTCTTTGTCCACATTGGGAGCGTCCGAGGCGAGTTCCCTCGCACAACAGATCGAAACCCGAGCCCGCGCCGGCGACTGCTCGGTTGATACCCTGCACTCAGACCTGCTGACGAGCCTCACCCGCCTCACCCCCGCCCTCACAGACTTCCGCCGCACTCAATAACACCGGCGCGAGATCTCTCTTTGGAGGCGCTGAAAATCCCAAAGTAGCATGGACGCCCTTGTCCGAACTGCACAGATCATGCACAGACTGGGCGTCCATACTACTGCCTGTCGATGCACCGCGAGACTTTACCCGATCGTTGCGGTCCGCCCCTGCTTGCACATTAGCGCACTCTGATCACCCGGCAGCCGTTCGCTTCGTTGGTGAGGATTTCCGCCACTGCTATGCTTCAGGCAGCTCGGATCTGACCTCGGGTCGGCGCGCGCTTCGGGGCACCCGAAGGCAGAATTTCCCCACCGGGCTTCCAACCGTGTTCTTCCAAGGAGTAGTCGATGAGTCGTGCTTCATCACGTCGTGACTTCATGAAGCATACAGCCGGCATCGCGTCCGCTGTGTGGGTAGCCAACTCCGCTCAAAGTTTTGCACAGAGCAAGTCGGCCAACGGTCAAATCAACTTCGCTTGTATCGGTGTTGAAGGTAAAGGTTCGAGCGACTCAAGCGATGCAGGGAAGCACGGCAAAGTTGTCGCGATTTGTGACGTCGATGGTCGTCGCCTCGATAAGGCCGGCGAGCGATTCGACGGCGCTGAGAAGTTTCTGGACTACCGCGAGATGCTGAAAAAGCTCGGTGACAAGATCGACGCCGTGACGGTCAGCACGCCCGACCACAGCCATGCTCCCGCCGCCGCGATGGCGATGCGCATGGGCAAGCACTGCTTCTGCCAGAAGCCGCTGACCTGGTCAGTCAAGGAAGCTCGCGTGCTGCGCGACCTCGCCAAGGAAAAGGGCGTTGCCACTCAGATGGGCAACCAGGGGACTTCCGAGAACGGCTTGCGCGAAGCTGTTGAGATCATGCGCGCGGGTCTGCTGGGAGAAGTTAAGGAAGTCCACATTTGGACCAACCGTCCGATTTGGCCGCAAGGTACTGGTCGCCCGAAAGAAGAAGAGAAGGTACCAGAGGGTCTCGCCTGGGACTTGTTCCTCGGCCCAGCTCAATATCGTCCTTACAACTCGGCCTACCACCCCTTCAAGTGGCGCGGCTGGTTAGACTTCGGCACGGGCGCTCTCGGCGACATGGCTTGCCACACCGCCAACACCGCGGTGATGGGCCTTGATCTCTTCGAGCCTGTCTGGATCGAAGCGGAATCTTCAGGCGTTGTGGAAAACGAAACCTATCCGAAGAACTCCAAGATCGTCTTCCAGTTCCCGGAACGAGCCAAGGCCAGCGGCGACGGCAAGTGGGGCGCGGTCAAGGTGTACTGGTACGATGGCGGTAACTTGCCGAATCAGGAACTCGTGCCTGGCGTGAAGTTCCAGAGCAGCGGCTCGATGGTCGTCGGCTCGGAAGCCACGTTCTACTCGCCGAATGACTACGGCGCGGCATACAGCATCTTCAAGCCCGGTACTTCCGAGAAGCTCGACATCAAGAAGCCCGAGCAATCGCTCAAGCGATCACCTGGTCACTTCAAAGAGTTCCAGGTCGCCATCCAGGGTGGCGAAGCGGCGATGTCCAACTTCGCCTACGCAGGTCGTCTGACCGAGACCATTCTGCTCGGCAACGTGGCTCTGCGAGCCGGCAAGAAGGTCAACTGGGACGCCAGCAAGCTGTCAACCGGCGATGCCGAACTCGACAAGCTGCTGTCCCGCGAATACCGCGAAGGCTGGACGCTCTAGTCGTTCGACTTCCGAGTTCATTGATTGAAACGCAGGCGACCGATCCTTTGATCGGCCGCCTGTTTTTGTTGGCGTAGGGGTTCAACGCGGCACGGCGACAGCAAGATTGCGTCACTCCAAGTCTTGGCGTGCCACCCATCAACTCACTGATTTCTACTCAACTGCGCAGGTTGGTTTCGGCGAGGTTCAGCAGTAGTCGCATGACTGAAGTCCACGCGGCCAGTTCGGAATTTGGAACATCGTCCGTCTGCGGCGCGAGGCCGGTCGAGAGCAATTCTTTCGCAGTGGCCTCGTCGGAGAACTCGGAGCGACTGCTCTTCAGGAAGTCTTGTAACGCAGCGGTTTCTTCCGCGTTGGGCGATCGAGAAGTCGCCCAACGGAAGGCGAAGTTCAGACGCGATGCGTCGTCGGTTCCACCATCTTTGAGCGTACGTGCGGCGAAGACTCGGGCCGCTTCAAGGAACGTAGGGTCATTGAGCAGCACCAGCGCCGACAACGGCGTGTTCGAGCGACTGCGTTGAGCCGTGCATTCCTCACGTCGTGGCGCATCAAACGCCTTCAGCATCGGATGTAGGAACTGACGCTGCCAGTGCATGTAGACGCCACGCCGCCATTGGCGTTGGTCCATATGAGCCACATAGTCGCGCGTCGGGAAGTTGAGATACTTGTAATACCCCGCCGGTTGATAAGGCCGCACGCTGGCGCCACCAACGTCTGAAACCAGCAGGCCGCTCATCGCGAGTGCGTTGTCCCGAATGAATTCGGCGGACAAACGAAAACGTCCCTGCCGCGCGAACAGGCGATTCTCGATGTCCTTATTCGTCATGCCCGGCAGGTCGGCGTAAGACACTCGCTGATAAGCCTGACTGAGTGCGATGTGCTTCATCAGATGCTTCACGCTCCAGCCGCCCTCGACGAACTCATAGGCCAGACGATCCAGCAGCTCCGGTTGATCGGGTGGCTCGCCTTGCCCACCGAAGTCTTCGAGCGACCTGCACAGGCCGGTGCCGAACATCAGATACCACAGCCGGTTGACCATCACGCGAGCTGTCAGCAAACCGGCGCCGCGATCCTTATCCATCAGCCAGTTGGCGACATCGAGACGACTGACTCGCGAGCCGGTGGTTTGAGCTTTGCCCAGGAACTCTGGCACAGCGGACTGCATGACAGGACCGGAATCGTCCATCCAGTTGCCGCGCGGCAGCAGCCGGACGGTACGCGGAGCGATCGACACCGTGACCATCGTCAGCCGAGCCGACTTCTTAGTCTCCGCCAGTTCCTTCTCCGCAGCGGCAAGGTTCGCCGCCTGCTCTTTGCGCGCGGCTTCGGGTTGATCTTTCAGCCCCGCGATATGCTTCTCGAGTTCGCCGATGCGCGTTCGCTCACGCCGCGAGAGCACCGGGATCTCAGGCGCACGGACCGTGGGCGATTTGTCGCTGCCCTTCTTCAGATGCTGAGCCTCATCAATGTCAGAGAACGCGGCGATCAGGGCGTAGAAATCTTTCTGCGTGTACGGGTCAAACTTGTGATTGTGGCATTGAGCACATCCCAGCGTGCCACCCAACCAGACCGCAGACAGGTTCCGCGTGCGATCCGCGGCGTACATCGCGAGGTATTCTTTTTCCTGCACACCGCCTTCATGCGATGTCTGCAGCAGGCGGTTGTAGCCCGACGCGATTTTCTGATCGATCGTCGCCTGCGGCAGCAGGTCACCGGCCAGTTGCTCGCGCGTGAACTGATCGAACGGCAGGTCGTCGTTGAAGGCATCAATCACCCAGTCGCGATAGGGCGAGATGTGATGTTCCTGATCGCCGTGATAGCCCACCGTGTCCGCATAACGGACCAGGTCGAGCCAATAGACCGCCATGCGTTCGCCAAACGCTTCAGAGGCGAGGAAGCGATCTGTCCAGCGTTCCCACGCGTTGGGTTCCTTGTCAGCCAGCCACTCATCGAGTTCCGCCGGCGATGGCGGCAGGCCGCGCAAGTCGAAACTTAAACGTCGCAGCAGCGTGACTCGATCCGCAATCGCAGCCGCTTGCACTCCGGCGCGGCGTTGTCGGTCAAACAGAAAATTGTCGATCCAGTTGCTCGCCACTTCACCCTGCGCCAGTGCGGGCGGATTGTGTCGCACCGGTGGAACATAGGCCCAATGCGTTTCCCATTGAGCCCCCTGCTCGATCCAGCGTTTGAGAATGTTGATCTCAGCCACCGAGAGCTTCTTACCGAGCTTGGGCGGCGGCATCATCTCGTCAGGATCGCGCGAAGTAATGCGTCGCACGAGTTCACTGCGTTCGGGATGTCCGGCTTCAATGGCGGCAAGAGCAGCACCACTCGGCTTCTGATCGAGTCTCAGATCCGCTTCCCGATGTGACTCGTCCGGACCATGACAGGCGATGCACTTGTCCGACAGGATCGGACGCACATCGCGGTTGAAATCCACCTTGTCGGCGGCAGAGACGCTCCCGCTGAGGATGAAAACTGCTGCAAGTAAGATTCTCACCGCCATAGCACACCTCGCATCAATAACAGCAGCCGCTCAGCATTACAGGATTTGAAACACAGAGAAACAGAGGTCATAGAGAGGAACTACGGCGACGAGTGTCAGCTATCCGTACCGCTTCCTGACGGTCGCGGTATTGCTACAAGTTCTGCTCCAAACCTCTGTGGTCTCCGTGCCTCTGTGTTTCCATCTTCCTCAGGAAACAGCCGTGTCCGCAAACACGATGTCGATTGGCATGTCGATCTCCGGATTCAAGCTCTGATGCACCGGGCAGTGCTTTGAAGCATTGATAAGTTTGGCGCGGTCGGCCTCATTGAGCTTGGCCGCTTTGGCGGCCGGAATCGTGACTGTCACGGGCAGCCGGGCGATGCGGCGGACGGGTTGCTGGACCATCTCTTTGCTGACGCGCACCTGCGTGCCCGTAATGTCCAGATTATGCCGCTCGGCGACGATGCCCATGATCGTCATCACGCAGGCCCCGAGTGCGGTCGCGACCAGATCGGTTGGCGAAAAACTCTCACCCTTGCCGTGATTATCGACCGGAGCGTCCGTCGTCAGAGTGGCACGCGACGGTCCATGTTCCGCGCGACAGCGCAGTTGTCCTTCGTAAGCCAGTTGAATCTCGACCGCCATGCAGCACCTTCTCTCGTTAACGACGCCATTACGTTGAACTCAAAACAAAAAGCCCGCCGAGATAAGGAAGGGCGGACGTTGTGTCTCCCTTCGCGATCTTAGCGAGCTTCTGTTGAACGTCTTCTGGCCAAGGTCTCGTTCGGGGACCTCAGCCAACTCTTCGATACTCAGTCTACGACTTGAAGCCATTCAGATACGGCAGCTTGCCGGCGGTCTGACGAATGGCGTCCGAGTTATCCAGCAGTTGAGCCAGGAAGTCCCAATTGCCGCTTGTCAGAGCCGACCTGGCCGACTCTGGCATCTGGGACGGGATCGACTCGTTGCCGGTGGAAACAACTTGCGCGACCAAATCAACGGTCAGCAAGTGAGGCGGGTTCGCCTTAATCAGTTCGCACAGCTTCGCGAGTTCGGCTCGCGGCAGAGTCACACACGGAATACCCAGCGACGTGCAGTTACCAAAGAAGATTTCGGCGAACGATTCCGCGACGACGGCCTTCACGCCCCAGCGCATTAGCGATTGAGGAGCGTGCTCGCGCGACGATCCACAACCGAAGTTACGGCCGGAAACCAGAATGCTACCGGCCTTGAACTTGGCGTCATCGAACGGGTGATTCGGATCCTGCTTGCGGTCGTCTTCGAAGGCGTACTGACCAATTCCATCAAAGGTCACGCAACGCAGATAACGAGCGGGAATGATGCGGTCAGTGTCAATGTCATCCAGAAACAACGGGATGCCACTACCAGAAACTTGCTGAACTTTGCTCATAGTGATTTCGTATTCAAAACGTTGTGTAAGGCGAAAAGGAAGAAGGGTTGTATCGAGTCGTCAAACTCAAGCCTTGAACTGACGCACGTCGGTGACCGCTCCACGAATGGCTGCAGCGGCGACCATCGCGGGACTCATCAGCAGCGTGCGACCCGTCGGGCTACCCTGACGGCCCTTGAAGTTGCGGTTACTGGACGACGCACACACTTCGCGGCCCTTCAGCTTGTCCGGGTTCATCGCCAGACACATCGAACAACCGGCTTCACGCCATTCAAAACCGGCCTCTTCGAAGATCTTATTGAGACCTTCCTTCTCAGCCTGCTCACGCACCAGTTGCGAGCCGGGCACGACCAGAGCTCGCACGGCCGGAGAGACCTTGTGGCCCTTCACGATCGAAGCGGCTTCACGCAGATCGGAGATGCGCGAGTTCGTGCACGATCCAATGAACGCGACGTCGATCTTCAAACCGGCGATCGGCTGGCCTTCCTTGAGTTCCATGAAATCCAGAGCTTCGCGCACGCCAACCTGATCCCTGTCCGGGAAGCTGGCCACGACCGGCAGCTTCTCGCTGACACCCACGGACTGACCGGGATTGATGCCCCAAGTGACAGTCGGCTCGATGTCGGCGGCGTTGTACTTCACAACGTCGTCGTATTGAGCACCGGGTGCGGAAGCGAGACTCAACCACCACTTCGCCGCAGCATCGAACGCAGCGCCCGTCGGAGACAGCGGGCGGCCGCGCAGATAATCGACGGTGGTCTGATCGGGGTTGATGTAGCCGCAGCGAGCACCACCTTCGATCGACATGTTGCAGACCGTCATGCGCTCTTCCATCGACATGCGATCGAATACATCGCCAGCGAACTCGTAGGCGTAACCCACGCCACCTTCCACACCGAGCTTCTGAATGATGTAGAGCACGACGTCCTTCGCATACACGCCGGTACCAAGCGTCCCATTGACTTCAATGCGTCGGACCTTCGGACGATTCATGGCCAGCGTCTGCGTCGCGAGCACATGCGCCACCTGGCTGGTGCCGATACCGAATGCGATGCAGCCGAAGGCACCGTGCGTACTCGTGTGGCTGTCGCCGCAAGCGAGCGTGATGCCGGGTTGAGTCAGTCCTTGCTCGGGGCCAACGACATGCACAATGCCCTGACGCTTGTCGTCGATGTTCAGCAGCGTGACACCAAACTCGCGGCAGTTCTTTTCAATGGCCGACATCATCTCTTCAGCGAGCACGTCCAGGAACGGACGGGCCTGATTATCGGTCGGAATAATGTGGTCAACGGTCGCCAGAGTTCGTTCGGGGAACATGACCTTCAGCTTGCGATCGCGCAGCATCTCGAAGGCTTGCGGGCTGGTGACTTCATGAATCAGGTGCTGACCAATGAAGAGCTGCGTTTGCCCGGCAGGCAACGTTCCAACGGTGTGAAGATCCCAGACTTTGTTGAAGAGATTACGTGTGTCGCTCATGCGGTACTCAAATTACGAAGACGAACAGGCGGGAAAGCCAAAGCCGAGCGTAAGTGATACGGACTCAGCAGGCCTTTTTGAATGCTGTGCTTGCGGTTTTCCTGTAATCAGATGGTGCTGATGCGTTCCACGGCGGTCATGCCCAGCGTGACGGTCAGATGCTGACGTGAATCACCGCGTCGAGGCAGATCCGGAGCACTTGAGCTTGGAACGGGAGCACACAGTCTGATGGCAGACGTCAATTTCAGTCGCCGTTTGACACGCAATTCCTGCAAATGGGATCGCTCGATTACGTGAAGCTGATCCGATTCTGCAGATTGCGTTGCAGGCGGTTTTGCCATTGGCGATTTTCGCCGAACGGGACCGATAGAAAAGGGCCAATCTTTCAAAACATGGCCTTTAGGCGTGTTTTGCCTCACTTGCACCATGAGAGACCGCACCTTGAGTCGTCGTTCCGCGTCCGCTTGTAACAATCCCGCCAGTCGTAACGTGACTCGCCGATTCCACCTGCCAATTGCCACTCTGCTGTGTGAATTCCGTTGTGAATAGCTTGTGCGGGCCTACAATTCAGCCTGCACGCCGTTGGACGGACCCGACTTGGTGGCCGGCGTGATCCTCAGCTTCCCACTCGTCTAAAACTTACCGCTCGAAGGTTAGCACTCTTCCCACAACCCGGACGGGCTGTGCGTAGCTCAGTGTTCTTCGCGGTCTTTCTCGTCCTTGTTCCTCACTGGGTAACAATGAACTACCACATTTTGTTGACCGGCGCCACCGGTCTTCTGGGACGTTACTTGCTTAAGGACCTGTTGCTGGCCGACGTTCCCGTCGCGGTTGTGGTTCGCCGCTCACGCCGCACCTCGGCTCAAGAGCGAGTTGACGCCATGATGGCTACCTGGGACCAGATGCTCGGTCGCGAACTGCCTCGCCCGAAGGTTCTGGATGGTGACCTGTGCTCCAACAATCTGGGGCTGAGCGACGTTGATCTCGACTGGATCTCTGAGAACTGCGACTCGGTGCTGCACAACGCCGCCAGCCTGACGTTCGTCTCGACGGACCCACAAGGCGAGCCTTGGTTGTCCAACGTGCTCGGAACGCAGAACGTCCTCAACGTCTGCCGTCAGACCGAAATCAAAGACTTCCATCACGTCTCAACTTCTTATGTGTGCGGCCTGCGCACCGGGAGAATCATGGAGTCTGAACTGGACGTCGGCCAGACGCTCGGCAACGACTACGAGAAGAGTAAAGTCCAATCAGAAACGCTTGTTCGTGAAGCAGACTTCTTGAGCCCTCCGACGATCTATCGTCCCGCGATCATCGTGGGTGACTCCAATACCGGTTTCACGACAACGTTCCACGGCTTCTATGCCGCTTTGAATCTGGCTTACACGCTGACACGTTCGTTCGATTCGGAAATGGGGCGTCATGCTGATATCCCAACCCGTATCACTCTGACGGGTAGCGAACGCAAGAACTTCGTGCCTGTCGACTGGGTCTCGGCCGTGACGGCTCACATCGTCACTCATCCACAGTTCCACGGTAAGACGTTCCACCTGACGCCGACTCAGCCCGTGACCGCTGGCATGGTGCGCGACGTGCTCGAAGAAGCCTACAACTTCCGCGGCACCAACTTCGTCGGCCCGAATGCGGTCATCCAGGATC
>CAYLTY010000204.1:0-15542 GCA_964386705.1 uncultured Planctomycetaceae bacterium | reverse complement strand
CATTTTTTGAGAGCACGTCCTGCAACATCTTCTTGTCCAGACTCAAGTCCGCGACCAGTTGCTTGAGTTTGCGGTTCTCCTCCTCAAGCTGCTTCAGACGTCGCAACTCGGCTACACCCATCCCGCCAAACTTTTTCTTCCAACGGTAGAACGTCTGCTCGCTCACCCCCAGCTTCCGAATCAATTCCGCAACCGGCGTCCCAGCCTCCTGCTGCCGCAACGCGTACGCAATCTGCTCCTCAGTGAAATGCTTCTTACCAATGGTTTCGATCCTCCTCACCAGAATGAAAAGATCCAAAAATCTAACATTCCGCGCGGATCAAGAAACGGGGAGCAGGTCACAACTGCTGCGGGAACACCAAAACGCCCGCGCCGCCGATCCTCGCGAAAAGGAGGGCGATCATGAATGACAAGGTGAAGCCACAGCATCTGGAGCGAAAGGCGGTCGTGTATGTCCGGCAGTCATCGGCGTATCAGGTCGCGCACAACGAAGAGAGCCGGCGACTGCAATACGCGATGCGAGCTCGGTTGGAGGAGTTGGGTTGGCGGGACATTAAGGTCGTGGATGACGATCTGGGATGTTCGGCTCGCGGAGTGACTGTGCGGACCGGTTTTGATCGGATGGTCGCAGATGTTTGCCTGGGGAAGGTCGGTGCCGTCGCCACGCGCGAGTTGTCGCGGTTCGCACGTAACAACCGCGAATGGCAGCAACTGATGGAAGTCTGCCGCATGGTGGACACGCTCTTGGTGGACGTGGATGTGGTCTATTCGCCGCGGCTGAGCAACGATCGGCTGCTGTTGGGCCTCAAAGGGAGCTTCAACGAATATGAACTCGATCTCCTGCGACAGCGTTCGCTGGAGGCTCGATATGAGAAGGCTCGTCGGGGCGAATTGATCGTGACCGCGCCGGTGGGGTTCCTGAAGACCGAAGACCAACGCTTCGAGCTGCATCCCGATCAGCGGGTTCATGAACGCATTCAGTTGGTGTTCCACAAGTTTCTGGAACTGGGAAGTGTGCGCCAGACGTTGCTGTGGTTCTTGGAAGAGGATCTCCAGTTACCGGTGGGGGCTCAGGACGGAAGCGTGAGTTGGAAACGCCCGCGTTACTCCACGGTGAAGCACCTGCTGACGAATCCGATTTATGCGGGTGCCTATGTCTTCGGCCGGACCGAGCACGGGACACGTTTGGAGGGTGGACAGCCCCGGAAGCGAATCCGTCGTCGCACGCGCGAGGAATGGATCTCGTTGATCCCAGGCCATCACGAGGGATACATTTCGAGGGAACAGTTCGAACAGATTCAATCGATGATCTCCGGAAACCACAACCGTTGCGATCGACCCGGCGCAGCCAACCGAGGACCAGCCTTGTTGGCCGGCCTGCTGCGTTGCGGCCGGTGTGGTCGCAAGCTGACCGTGGCTTATACCGGTGGAGGACAGCGCTATCTGCGCTACTGTTGTGTGCGTGGTTCTCTGGATGTCGGCGAACCGAAGTGCATCAGCGTGGGAGGCGTTCCTGTGGATCGAGCGCTGGGTCGCGAAGTGCTGCGTGTGGTCCAGCCCGCTGCGGTCGCCGCCGCCGTCGAGGCCAGTCAACATGTCGATCAACAATGGGATGCCGCGGTGCAAGCGTTGGAACATGACCTCAAAGCCGCTCAATACGCCGCACGACGTGCTCAGAAGCAGTTTGACGCAGCCGATCCCGAAAACCGCCTCGTTGTCGACGAACTCGAACGCCGCTGGAACGAGGCGCTGCAGCGCGTGCATGACGTTGAAGTGCGGCTCAAGGAACAGCGCCAGCCGCAGACCCAGACGACACCCATTCAAACGGCTGAACTCGCCGACTTGGCGGAAGATCTTCCACGTGTCTGGAACGATCCCCAGTCAGATGCCCGCTTGAAGAAGCGGATCGTGCGCACGCTCATCAAAGAAGTGATCGTCGATCGCGACGATGAACGTCGAGAAGTGACACTGGTCATCCACTGGCACGGAGGTGTTCACACGGAGCTGCGCGTTCCAGTTCGGCATCGCGGAAAGGCGAACTGCACAGAGTCAAACATTATCGACGCCGTACGCAGCCTGGCCCGAATCTACACCGACCGGGCGATCGCCGGCTACCTGAACCGCAACGATCTCCGGACCGGCCGCGGGAACCGGTTTACGCAAGAGCGCGTAACCTCGCTGCGCAGCCGTCACAACATCGCCTGCCATCATCCCGAACTGCGGGATCAAGAGGGCTGGCTAACGCTGACGGAAGCCGCAGAATTCTTAGGCGTCAGCACACGCACGTTGCGCATCGCTGCCGAGCAGGGCAAGATCCCCGGAGACCATCCTCTCCCCAACGGCCCCTGGGTCTTCGTCCGTGCGACTCTTCAGACCGAAGAAGCACGGCAGTTCGTCGAACATGCCCATCGCCCTAACCGCCGCCACCCTGCGATACCAAATCCTCAACAGAAAAAACTCAACATTTCAGGCACATAGCACAAAGGGGTAGTGTGATGCGTCGTTGTAGTAATCCACGAAGGACCTCGCGAGGACGCACAGATTGGGTGTACCTGCCATCGCGTGCTGATAAGTCTGAACAAACAACGTCGCGAGAGAGAGTCTTGTTTCGTACCATTTGCAGGCTCGCCGATGTTCGTTGCTGACTGCTCGATGGAGAAACCTGTGGCACGTGTCTCTGATCGAAATCTGTTGTTTGGCATCTTGGCGCTGCAGATGGATTTCATCACCCGCGACGCACTCGTGGATGCCATGCAGGCGTGGTTGTTCAACAAGCAGAAGTTGCTGGGCGAATTGCTCGTCGAACGAGGCGCGCTGGCGGCTACCGATCGTCAATTGCTCGAACCGTTGGTCGACGCGCACATTCGCAAGCACGGCGGTGCCGAACAGAGTCTCGCGGCGCTCAGTTCTGATGACGGCGTCGGTGCGAAGCTGAAGGACCTGAATGACCCCGACTTACAGGCCAGCTTGCTCGCTGTGCCAGAGCCGGTGCGTGAGGTTGGCACTCGCTCATCGGCTTACGGCAATCAAGAGTCCGAGACAGGCGTTGAAGCGCCAGTCAAAGTGCTCGGTCAGCCGCTGGTGAATCGCAGCGGTCTCGCAAGAGAGCTGGGACCAGACGAACATGATCAGCACTTGGAAGCAGAGACCAACTTTCAAGCAACGCTTGAACAGACTGAGGAGCCCACAACACGGTTTCGCATCCTGAGACCGCATGCCGAAGGTGGGCTGGGGCGCGTCTCGGTGGCGAAAGACCATGAGCTGAATCGTGAGGTCGCGTTTAAGGAGATCAAGCTCAAGCACGCACGGGATGCGAATGCCCGTTCGCGGTTCGTCGTGGAAGCAGAAGTTACCGGTAGCTTGGAGCATCCAGGCATCGTGCCGGTGTATGGGCTCGGCAACTTTGCGGACGGGCGACCGTTCTATGCCATGCGGTTCATCAAGGGCGACAGCCTGCAAGAAGCGTCCGAGGCGTTTCACAAATCCGGCTCGTCGCTGCCGTATGACCAAGACCTCCTATTTCGCAATTTGATCAAGCGCTTGATCGATGTCTGTAACGCCATCGCCTACGCGCACGCTCGCAAGGTTTTGCATCGCGACTTGAAACCGGGAAACATCATGCTCGGAAAGTATGGCGAGACCCTGGTCGTTGACTGGGGCTTGGCCAAGGCTCAAGGCGCAGCAGAACCCGCTGCACGCTCGACTGATGGAGAGTTGCCGATCGTACCGACCTCAGGAAGTCAGTCCGCTCCGACGTTAGCCGGAGCAGTGTTGGGAACTGCTGCGTACATGCCACCCGAGCAAGCAGCAGGACATCTCGAACAACTGGGCCCAGCCTGTGATATCTACTCGTTGGGGGCCACCCTTTATCACGTGCTGACCGGGCAAGCTCCGCTGAAGAGTGTTCCGATTGCGGAACTCTTGAAACGCGTGATTGCTGGTGACGTCCCTAGTCCAAGATCGCTCAACCAGCGCGTGCCGGCAGCATTGAATGCGGTCTGTCAGAAGGCGATGTCACGAGCCATCAAAGACCGCTACGCGACGGCGGCTGAATTGGCCCAGGATCTAGAAGCCTGGCTGGCGGACAAACCCGTCATGGCCTTTCCCGAACCGTGGATTGTCCGAGCCCGTCGTTGGAACCGCCAACATCCGGCGGTGGTAGCCTCGCTCTCCGCCGCAGTCTTGATGGCGGCAGTGGGTTGGTCGATCGGTTTTTTTGTTGTCAGCGGCAAGAACTCCGAGCTGGACCAGAAAAATCTGGCGCTCAACACCGCTCTGGCGAACGAGCAATCCGCGTTGCAAACCGCGCGCGACAACGAAGCCAGCGCCACTGCCGCGAAACGACTCGCCGAGACCAACTCGAAGGCGGCGGCAGAACAGAGTGAACTCGCGCTGAGTACGCTCGGCGGCATCATTTTCGATGTAAATGGTAGCTTGGACAACGTCGCCGGAGGAGCCGAAGTGCGCCGCGTGCTGATGACGCGTGTGCTGCCGCAGTTGGACAAAGTCTCGACCCAGTTCGCCCAGAAGTCCGCCGTTGACCGCAACACGATGTTCGCGCTGATTAATCTGGCCGACACGTTCGTGGAGTTGGGCCAAAGTCGTCCTCACCCTCCGCGCGAGAACGGCCGTGTTCGCGATGACAATTCCGATGTTCAATCAATCGACCCTACCGCCCAATCCGCCGTGGTCGCTGCCGAACGGCTCTACCGCCGCGCTCACGAAATTGCCCGGCAGCGCACCGAGGCAGATCCCAACGACGCCCAACACCAGCGCGATCTGTCGATCTCGTTCAACAAACTCGGCGGCGTGCTCTTGAAGCTCGGTCGCACGGACGACGCCCTTACACAATTTCAACACGCAATGAAAATCCGTCGCGTGCTGGCCGAGGCTGATCCCAACGACTTCCAGAAGCAACGCGATCTGTCGATCTCATTCAACAGACTCGGCGACCTGTTCCTGAAGCTCAGTCTTACGGACGACGCCCTCGCCCAGTTTCAAAACGCACTGAAGATCAGCCGCGTGCTGGCCGAGGCTGATCCCAACAACTCCCAGAACCAGCGTAATCTGTCGATCGCGTTCGAGCGGCTCGGCGACGTGTTCCTGAAGCTCGGTCGTACGGACGACGCCCTCACGCAGTTTCAACACGCAATGAAGATCCGCCGCGTGCTGGCTGAAGCCGATCTCAATGACGCACAGAACCAGCGCGATCTGTCGATCGCGTTCAACAGACTCGGCGACGTGTTCCTGACGCTCGGTCGCACGGAGGACGCTCTTGCGCAGTTTGAAGCCGATCTGAAGATTAGTCGCATGTTGGCCGAAGCCGATCCCAACAACGCCCAGAACCAGCGCGATCTGTCGATCTCGTTCGAGCGACTCGGTGGCGTGTTCTTGAAGCTCGGTCGTACGGACGACGCACTCACGCGGTTTCAACACGGGTTCGAGATCCGCCGCGTGTTGGCCGAAGCCGATCCCAAGAGTGCAGAGAAGCAACAGGACTTGATGTTCAGCCACCACAAGCTCGGCGAAGTCGAGGTAGAAGCCGGTCGCTTCGGCACCGCCCGCGAACACTTCCAAGCCGGTGTCGCGGTGCTCGACCGGATGATCGCCAATGGCCAAAACGTCGCTGCGTCCAAAGAATTCAAGACGTTCTTGGAGGGCCGCATTCAGCTCTGCAAGAACGCGTCACTCGCCACTGGAGACTGGCAAACGCTCCTCACAGTAGATGCCAAAGAACTGCCCGTTCTATTGAGTCACCGAGCTGCGGAATTCTCTAAGCGCGGTCAACTGGCCGATGTTGCCCAAGCGGGCGCAAAGCTCCGCGAGCTATCCGCTACCGCGGAGGCCGGGAATGCTTACTCACAGAAAGCCGGGATACTCTACGGCGCCGCCTGTGCCTACGGATTGTGTGTGACACTGAGCGAAACGACCAACCCGCAACCCACCGAGTCAGAACTCGCCGAACGCAAGATGTTCATCGACTTGGCTCTGGCCTGCCTGAAAGACGCAGTCGACGCCGGCTTCGACAACTTCAACCACATGCAAAAAGACGACGATCTCAAGTCGCTCCGCGACCTTCCCGATTTTATTACTCTGTCGCGAAGCAAAGTGGCCAAATCAGGGACTTATCCACCTGACACTCAGAACTAACGACTGTTTCAAGTGATGATGAACAAGGAGGTCATCGCTTCATGCCACCGTAAGTTTCAATTCCATTCGGCGATGAGCCTTGGGGATCGCCCTACTGTTGCATGCGAAACTCGGAGGGTGTCATGCCCGTGGCGGAGCGGAACGCGCGAGTGAAGGCGCTGTGGTCGTAGAAGCCGCAGGCATGAGCGATCTCGGCCACGGTTCGTTTGGGATCGCCTAACATCCGTGATGCCGCGGCGATTCGCGACTTCGTGATGAACTGGCTCGGCGTCAGACCGAAGAGCCGCTTGATTAAGCGGGCTAGTCGTTGAGATGAAAGTTTCGAGCGGCGTGCGAGCCAGGCCGGAGTCACTTCCGACGACAGGCTGTGCTCGAACTCTTCGAGGGCACGCGCGAAGTCCTTGGGAATTTCGTAAGGCTCGACGGGCACGCGGACATCGCGCGAGAAGCCAATCAGGCCCACGATGGCCCCGTTGCAATCAAGCATCGGTAGCTTCGTTGTCAGACACCAGACCGGGTCGTGCGGTCGATGCCATTGCATTTCGAGATGGTCTACTAGCGGACGTCCGGTGCGCAGAACTTTCTCGTCCTGCTCGGTGGGGATCCGCCCAAAATCGCCTGGGCAAATGTCGCGCGGGCACTTGCCGATGACTTGCGACTTGCTTTTCAAGCCATGCCGCTCGACCAGGGAATCGTTTACGGCAACGTATCGCCCCGCTGCGTCTTTGACGAAAAAAGCAACGTCCGGCGAACGGTCGAAGAGCCGCTCCAACAACGCGACCTCAACCTGCGGAACATGCGGGGGCATGGCGGAGTCGTGATGTTCTGTGCGCGGATTCACGGTTCGATGCGCTTCTGAGCCAAGAGAGCGGCGGCCTTGAAAGTTATAAACCTAAGTCATGGCATAGGCTTCCAGGCTGGAGTTCTGCCGGGGAGCACATGATTGGCTGTCAGCCTATCTCATTTTTCAACAGGCCGACCATTCTACCGAAGAAATCCCATGAAGCCCTGCGTTGCCTTGATCTGTCTGGCCTTTCTCGTGGTCGCGAATCTGGCTGGTTCCGCTGAACCACCCCAAGCGCTGGGCCGCCAGATGAGAACGGTGGAAGGTTGGACGCTGCTCATCAGCGATCAGTTGTTGGAACAGGATAAGGCAGCCACAGAACGGGCCGTGGAACTGCTGACGCTACAGCTTCAAGAGATTGTGCGCGTGGTTCCCGCCTCGGCCGTCGTGGAATTGCGGAAAGTTCCGCTCTGGTTTTCTCCCGAATATCCCAAGGTGCAACCGCGCGCGGAGTATCACCCCGGAGCCGGCTGGTTGCGCGACAACAAACGCGATCCGGCGATGGCGAAAGCCGTCGAATTCACGGACATCCGAGATTTCGAGCGTGAGACCAGGCGGATGCCCAATTTCACACTGCACGAACTCGCTCACGCGTATCACGACCGAGTCCTCCCGAGAGGCTTCGGGAACGAAGAGATCAAAGCCGCATTCGAGAAAGCCAAAGCGAAGGGCCTCTACGATCGCGTCGAGCAACGCTTCGGCGACGGACGCTCGGCCAACGTCCGCGCCTACGCAATGACGAGTCCGATGGAGTACTTCGCGGAGTGCAGCGAAGCGTTCTTCTCGACGAACGATTTCTTCCCGTTCACTCGCGAACAATTAGAGAAGCACGACCCCGACATGTTCGCACTCCTGAAAACGCTGTGGGGTGAGTCGCTCAACGTCTCGGCGGTGGAGGAGTCTGACCTGAAGCCACAACAGTTGCCGAGGCCGGATGGCAAGCCCGCCGATCACAGCAAGCCGGTGAAGGTCTATGTCATGCTGGGGCAGTCGAACATGCTCGGCTTTGGCAGGGTGGGTCCCAAGGAGGTGCGCGGCTCGCTCGAGTTCATGGTCAAAGAGAAGAGCAAGTACTCGCACCTCATTGATAACTCGGGCAATTGGACGACGCGACAGGATGTGCGCTACGTCCATGTGATGGATCCGCGGGGCGTCGACTACAAAGACATGGAGAAGTTCGGCGACGTCCGCAATGAGTGGCTGACTCCGAACAAGTCGTTCGGTCCGGAACTGGGCTTCGGGCATGTGATGGGCCACTTTCACGACGAGCCGGTGCTGCTGCTCAAAGCATGCATCGGCAATCGCAGCCTCGGTTGGGATTTGCTCCCGCCGGGCAGTGAGCGGTTCGAGCACGAAGGCAAGATCTATGCGGGCTACAAGGACATCGCAAACTTCTGGGACAAGGGCACTGAACCGAAGCCTGTGCCGTGGTATGCCGGTCGTCAGTACGACGCCGATACGGCACATGCGAAAGCCGTGCTGAAGAACCTTGAGAAGTACTACCCCGGCTACAAAGGTCAGGGCTACGAGGTCGTGGGCTTCGTCTGGTGGCAGGGGCACAAGGATCAGAGTGCCGCGCTGGCTAGTCGCTACGAGCAAAACCTTGTGCGACTCATCAAGTCGCTGCGGCAGGACTTCAGCGCGCCCCATGCCAAGTTCGTGTTGGCCACCGGCTGCGGTAATTCTGGCCGCGAGGGCCTCGGTTTGCAGATCGCTGAAGCTCAACTGGCGGTCGATGGCGACAACGGAAAACACCCCGAGTTCAAAGGCAACGTGAAAGCCGTCGATACGCGCAACTTCTGGCGGGAGGCCGAAGTTTCGCCCGTGAATCAGGGCTACCACTACAACCACAACGCCGAGACCTACTACGAAACCGGCCATGCGTTGGGCCGATCCATGACCTCGATGTTGAAAGAGACGAAGTAATGTTCCATCGGGTCGTAATCACCGCGTCGTTCTTCATTCTGGTCGGTCTTGCGAGTGTCACGGTTCAGGCTGCGACGCGGTTCCCTTACGTCGGGCTTAATCCGAGTACAGATGCGACCTCATCAGCAGGACTCGGCACATGCAGAAATCCCTGATGGAAATTGAATCACTATGAAGGCCACGGCTGTCCATTTTGCAGGCATGTCGCTGATCCTACTCAGCGTCTTTGTGTCTCTGCGCGAATCGCTGGCCGCCGAACAACAACATCCCAACATCCTGCTGATTCTCGCGGACGATCTCGGGTACGGAGATGTGCGTTGCTACAACGACCAGTCAAAAGTCGCGACTCCAAATCTCGATCGGCTTGCACGCGATGGGATGCGATTCACCGATGCTCACAGTCCTTGCACGGTGTGCACGCCGACTCGCTACAGCCTGATGACGGGGCAGATGGCGTTTCGTGTGCCGAATGGTGGAACGGTCTTCACGGGTGTCGGTGGGCCGTCGCTGATCGCGCCGGGACGACTCACACTGCCGAGCTTGCTGAGTGAGAGCGGCTATGCCACGGCTTGCGTTGGCAAGTGGCATGTCGGCATGACATTCGTCGATAGGGACGGACAGCCAGTACGCGGTAATGGCGTCGAGGCGGTGCGGCGCGTCGATTTCTCGCGACGTATCGATGGAGGGCCGGTCGATCATGGCTTTGAGCGTTTCTTCGGGACCGCCTGCTGCCCCACGACCGACTGGCTGTATGCCTTCATTGAGAATGACCGCGTGCCGGTACCGCCGACGGACCTCATTGATAAATCGAAGCTGCCGAAGCATCCCTATGCGAACGATTGTCGCCACGGGCTGATCGCGCCCGATTTTCCCATGGAGGAAGTAGACCTCGTCTTTCTGAACAAAAGCCGCGACTTTCTGGAGCAGCACGTTCGCCACTCGCCGAACAAGCCGTTCTTCCTGTTTCACTCCGCGCAAGCCGTGCATCTGCCGTCGTTCGCCGCGCCGCAGTTTCAGGGGAAGACGAAGGCCGGGCCACATGGCGACTTCATCCATCAGCTCGACTGGATCGTCGGCGAACTGCTTGCCACGCTGGAGAACCTCGGAGTCGCCGACAACACGATTGTCCTTTTCTCCAGCGACAACGGGCCTGAAACCACCAGCGTGATCCACATGCGTGCGGACTTTGGCCACGATGGAGCTCGCCCTTGGCGCGGGATCAAACGTGATAGCTGGGAAGGTGGGCATCGCGTGCCGTTCCTCGTCCGCTGGCCCGGGAAGGTGAAAGCGGGTACGACCAGCTCGCAGCTCGCGAGCCTCACCGATGTGATGGCGACAGCCGCGGCAATCATCGGTGCGAAGCTGCCGGATAACGCCGCCGAAGACAGCTTTAGCTTGCTCCCCGCACTGCTCGAGGATGCTCGCGCGCCCATCCGACCCTATCTCTTGCAGCAAGCGTTCGGTGGCTCACGCACATTGTCGATTCGTCGCGGCGATTGGAAATACATCGACCACACCGGCTCTGGAGGCAATCGCTACGACAACCATGCCGGACTCAAACCATTCCATCTGCCAGACACGGCCCCCGACGCGCCGGGCCAGCTTTACAATCTCGCCACCGATCCAGGCGAAAAGACGAACCTGTACGGCGCCCGGCCAGACGTTGTGGGCGAACTGAAAGTACTTCTTGAACAATCCAAAATCTCCGGTCGTAGTCGACCGCACCAGCTTCAACCGGCGGCGCCATGAAGCGAGTCTTACAGTTCTCGTTGCCTCTCGTCGTCTTATTGCTGCAGTCGTGCAGTCAGGTTTCCGGTCCCGATGGACGAGAGCGGGAACTCAGCTATCTCCGCTGCATCATGCCAGAGAACTTGCTGGAGTTCGCGCATGTCGAAGTGTCGGCCATCGAGAACATCGCGATTCAAGGGGAAGGGGCGGACCAGTACCTCGGTCTGCATCTGTTTGCCGGTCAGAAGAAGATCAACAAGGGCCTCCGTGCGGAGATCAGTGTCGATTACCCACACCAGTCGGGCGACACGGTGCGCTATGCTTGGCGCTTCATGGTACCCAAGGGATTTCAATCCGATGCGCCGCAGAATCGCTGGTGGATCATCGGCCAATGGCACGATCAACCGAACCGTGATCGCGGCGAGAGTTGGGATGGCTTTCCCTCGAACAGTCCACCCGTGTTGCTCAGCATTGGCGAGTTGGATGGCCGACTTGGGATCGGCATGGCTTACGGGCCAGATCAATCGCAGAAACGAGGTCCGTTCTTCATCGAGCCGGGACGATGGCACAGCATTGCCGTTGAGATTCGCTGGGCTCAGAGCGCAGACGGTCGCGCTGTACTGTTTCTCGACGACATGAATCAGCCAACTGCGGAGTTCGACGGACCCAACATGCACAATGATTTTCGGCACTTTCTCAAGCTTGGCATGTACCGTCATCCGGAGATTGCGACCGACAACTGGATTTACCTCGACGATCTGACCATCACTACTCAAACCGCGCGATGAGCCCACGGTCGCACGACCTGCAAACAAGGAACCATTCATGTCTACACCGCAATTCCAGAAACTGATTCTCGCACTAGTTACCGCTTGTTGCTTCTCAGCCACTGAAGCTTCGGCACAGTCGAAGCCGCTGCGCGTCTTTATTCTCGCCGGGCAATCCAACATGGAGGGCCATGCGAAGGTCGAGTCGTTCGATTACATCGGCGATGACCCCGCGACGGCTCCGCTGCTGAAGCAAATGCGCGGCGAGGATGGACAGCCGCGCGTCTACGATGGCGTTTGGATTTCGTACTTCACCGGATCGGGAGATCAGAATGGCGAAGGACACGGCAAGCTGACTGCGGGTTATGGCTCCCGTCGAGACCCCCAAAAAGATGGCGGCAAGATCGGTCCTGAATTCACGTTCGGAATTACGATGGACGCCGCGTTCGACGAGCCCGTCCTCATCATCAAGACCGCCTGGGGCGGCAAGAGCCTGCACACCGATTTTCGCTCGCCCAGCGCCGGGCCGTATGTGTTCAACGAGACACAGCTCGCGAGTTTTCAGAAGCAGGGCAAGGACATCGAAGCCATCAAGGCGGACAAAACCAAGGAGACTGGTCACTACTACCGGTTGATGATCGAGCATGTGCGGCATGTCTTGAAGGACATCAAACGTGTGTGCCCGGCTTATGACGAACAGCACGGCTATGAAATCTCTGGGTTCGTCTGGTTGCAAGGCTGGAATGACCTCGTCGACTCCGGCGTCTATCCGAATCGCCACAAGCCTGGCGGCTACGACGCCTACAGCGATGCAATGGCCCACTTCATTCGCGATGTACGTAAAGACTTGAAAGCACCACGGATGCCGTTCGTGATTGGCGTCCTGGGAGTCGGCGGAGCAAAGTCGAACGAGCAGACCATCGAGTTCCGTAAGGCGATGGCAGCGCCGGCGTTGCTGCCGGAATTCAAAGGCAATGTGATCGCCGTGCCGACCGCACCATTCTGGTCCGAGGAACTCGGAGCCATCGCCGACAAGCACGATAAAGTTCGCCAGATGAGCTACTTCCTGGACTCAAAGCACAGAGACCATCCGAATGCCGACGGCTCGATGACCGCCGAACAGAAGCGCGAGTACCTGCGGAACTTCGAGGCAAAACTCATCTCGCCGGAAGAAGCATTGCTTTGGAAACGTGGAGCCTCGAACGCTGGCTACCACTACCTCGGCTGCGCGAAGACCTTCGCCCTCATGGGCCGCGCATTTGCCGAAGCCACGCTCACCAAGATGAATCACCAAGAACGCCAATGACATCACGACGCGATCATTGGCTCTCATCAAATCAGCCGGAGGACGCCTGCAACTTCCGAGGCGTTAGGAGACTGCCCCACTCGCCGTAGGTTGGGATTCCATCCCGACCCGCAGCGGGAGCAAGGTCGGCAAGTAGCGGCATGAAAAATCGTCAAGGGCCCGTTCGCGGGCTCTGAATTGCTTGCTAATTTGAGTGACGTAAGTCGCCTTATCTCGCAGACGGGTCGAGAAGGATTCTCAACCTACTCGAACACACTCCTAGCAAACGCCGTTATTCACGCAGCATCGGCATGAGTTGCTAACTTTTCCGCGAGCTGGCTCATTGGTTTGTATGGAGCAACCAGACGCACATCTTCGCCATGTCCAATCTCAGTTCTTGCAGCAGACGAATCGGCTGCGAGGGTTCATTCTGGGTTTGTTGCCGGATCGAGCTGCGGCCGACGACGTGTTGCAGGAAGTCTTCCTGATTGTCACCGCGAAGGCGGCGGAGTTTCAGAGCGGGACGGACTTTCTCGCGTGGGTGCGAACCATCGCTCGGTTGAAAGTGCTGGAGCAGCGTCAGCGACGATTCCCGGCTGCTGGCCAGTTGACCGACGACGCTTGGGACATGCTCGCCCAATCGGTCCATGAGATGGATGACGTGTGGGATGCCCGACGTCAGGCGTTGGAGCGATGTCTCAGTGAATTGGCTCCTCGAGCGCTCGAGGTCGTGCAACTGCGGTACTCGTCCGAGCGGCTGAGTCTGGAAGAGGTCGCGTTGCGGATGTCGTGGACAGTCGGCTCGGTGAAGGTAGCGTTGTCGCGGGCGAAGGATGTCTTGTGGGACTGCGTGCAGCGGCGAATGAACGCTACGGAGGCAATAAAAGAATGACGGACCTCAAGGCTCTGATGGAGAAGTACTTCGATGGCGAACTGACCGACGAACAATCTCGCGAGCTGTCGAGAAGTTTGGTCGATTCGCCAGCCGTGCGGCGTGCGATGTGGGAACACGCTCAACAGGAGGTGTTGCTGGAGCAACTCGTCGAAGAATCGCGCGGCGGAACGCCAATCGGTGCGTCACCACTTGAAGCGCCAGCGAAGGACTCTTCAGTAGTTGCTCCGACACAGGGCACTGCCGCACGAACGCCACCAGTCGTAAGATCGCGACGATTACGAAGAGTGATCGCAGCAGCAGTCGTCTTGCTCGTCGCCACCATGGCCAGTGCAGCCGTGTTGCCTCAGTTGAGCGGACTCGTTGCTCGCTGGTGGCTGGCCGTTGTCGGTGGTGCTCCGGCGGACGCAACACATGATTTTGCTCAAGACGACGCCACACAGAAAACAGCCAACGACGCGCAGCCAGATGCAAACTCGGAGCAATTGGCTAAGAAGAATGTTGTCGATCCTGCAAAGCCGACTCCGATACCGGCACTCAAAGATAAACAAAAGATTGCGCATTGGGAGTGGGACAAGTTTCGCTGGCAGCCGGTCGATGCGAGCCTGGTGCGACCGGTCTCGACCAGCATCACGGTTCCAGCAGGACACAGGTTCGTGACTGTGGTAGTGGACGATGCGAACGGTGTCCGCGTGCGAAACCTGCTTGATGCAGTGGATATCGCGAAGCTCGGAGGAAAAGCAGATGCGAACGAGCCGCAAGTACTCGGCATCGAGTGGAACGGCCTCGACGATTACGGCCGGTCGGCGCCTGACGGGACGTATCGCATTCGAGGTTGTTCGCATCGCGGTTTGAAGTGCATCTACGAGTACAGCTTCCTCAATCCCGGCTCGCCGCCTTGGGAGCACTATAAGAACAGCGGCTGGGGGGGGGATCACGGTTATCCTCACGCCATCGCATGCCTGCGAGGTCACAATAACGGCGCGTGGCGAGTCGCACTCGGTGGACACACGGCAGAGGGTGGTTCGCCGGGGTTTGTGCTTGGTGCGGATGACAAGAAGACGCATGCGTTCAGTCGCGGTTGGAGCGGGCCGAAGGCGATGGCCGCGAGCGACGGCTTGCTGTGGATCGCGCTCGGCGGTGGCAAAAACATTCAACGGATCAAGTATCACACGGGAGGCAACGCTCCGTTTCAGACGGCGAAGGGTCCGCAGCCAGTGCTGAAGTTTGATGAGGACGTCTGGGCCATCGCCGTCGGACTCGAAAAAGCCGCGGTGCTCGTTCACAAGGAGAAAGACGCCAATTGGAAAGATCGCGTCGTCATCTTCGACAAGAACACGGGTGAAAACCGAGTCGTGTTGCCGATGGATCACACCGGTAACCGCAATGGTTTGGCGTTCGATGCGACGGGACGAGCGTTGTTGATCTCGTCAGTCGCAGGCTTATTCCGAGTGCCGGCTCACGACGCGAATCCGCAGTGGGAGCGAGTGACTCCTGCCGAAGTGGAAAAACCGGGTGCGCTGGCGACTGACAAAGACGGCAACCTGTTCGTGATGGACCGTGGCGCGGACTATCAGACGAAAGTATTCGCACCAGACGGCAAACTGCTCCGCGTGATCGGCACAAAGGGAGGCCAAGGTCAGCGGCTGGAGTTCGATCCTGCGGCGCTGCACTGTGTCGAAGCGATTTCGGTCGATGATGACGGATCGCTGTGGGTCGCGGAGAATGGTGATCAGGACCGACCGGACGGCTTCGGTCTGATTCGCCGCATCGCGGTTTGGGATCGAGACAGTCAGTTCAAGAAGGATTTCGTTGGTACCACGTGGTACTCGGCAAACACCTGCTGCCTGCACGAGCAAGACCCGACACTCGGATACGGCTACGGAGTGCTCTCCAAGCTGGACCCGGGAAGGAAGCCGGGCGCTCGGCCGGGGGGTTATGGGAGTGTGG
>CAYLTY010000203.1:0-15637 GCA_964386705.1 uncultured Planctomycetaceae bacterium | reverse complement strand
ACGCTCCCGCGCCCGGCGGTCAGCCGACACGACCGTGATCCGCGGAGCGTTTGGTGGTCAACGCCGGTGATCCATCAACAATCTGATGGGATCACGAGTTTCTTTGCTCGTGGTCCGCGACGCTGCCGATTTGTTGAGGCACGCCGTTTGAGCTGAGTCAGGGACGCTCTGCGCCCAGATGTCGGTCATTGGCCGAGATTCGATTTATCCACAGACGAGCTGAATACGCTCGTGCGCTTGCGATTCCCTTGATATTCGTCGGCACCGTCGTCGCGAAACTTTCTTCACATAGGGCCCGTCAGGAATCAAGTTGATGTTTCTCTTCACCGTCATTCGACGCACCTTTTCGTCGAACCTGCAAGCTGTTGCTGTCAGCGAATTTGAGCAGGCTGGTCTACAAGCCGGTGGAATCGATCAGGGGACCATTCAGAAGTATTTCGCATGGCGGCGCAGCCTGGTCATCTTTGTGGTGCTTTCGACGGTACTCAGTGCAGCGCTGTCGACATATCGGGAAGCCACTGAAACCGAGGCCAAGCCTGATGTCTTTGAAATGATCACGCATCAGGTGTCTCAGAAGCAGCAAGAGGCGATCACCGACGCGATCAAATCGGCAGGTGGCGAAGTTCCGGAATCGGTCAAGGAAGCTGCCGTTGAAGCTGCCTCTGAAGTGCAGAAGGCTCAAGACAAGGCTGATGAAGATAAGGACGATACTAACAACGAAGCTGACGAGCCCGCCGGAGATGAGAAGGCCGATGCTCAGAAGACTGTGGGCTTAGAAGAGTCGGATCAGGCTGCAGACGAAGAGCCTGAAGAACCTCAGACAACCTTTGCGCATTTTGCGGACTTTGTGCATCTGATCGCACTGTATGCGCTGCCTGCTGCGGCGCTCGCAGTAGCCATTCTCTGGACCAAGTTCAAGACGACCTTCCGTATCATGGTCGCAGGCTTCGCATTTTCATTCTTGGTGCCACTGCTCATTGCGCTGTGCCCGTGGAGCTGGTGGGGTTATGTGGAGCCTGTCGCATCGGCGCAGCAGAAGCCCATGCAGAATCTTGAACGGCTCACCGACGGATTGATGGAAGGGCTTGCCTACCTGGTCACTCTGTTGCCAACGGTGATCTCGCTGGTACCCGGTGTGCAGAAAGCATGTTTGAGAGTAAAGAGCTTATTGCCTCAATCCATGCTCCCGGGCTGGTTCCTGGTTGCTGCGTCGCCTTTCTACGCGTTGTTCTTGCTGGTTGTCTTTGTGGCGATCAATCAGGTTGCCAGCGATCCTCTGTTCTTCTGCGGTATGTTGCTATTCCTGTCGGCACCATTGGTATATGCAATTCGGGCTGATGTTTATACGAGTCCGTTGGTCACTGAGGATGACATGCGACGCATTCGTGGAGTGCAACGCGTCATCGGACTGATGACTGTCTCCGCTGCGGGCCTGCTGGTGGCGTATGTGACGACTCAAGACTTGATGGGAATTCGTCTTTTCGGGACCAACCCGAAGACTGCTCTGATGCAACCGATCGACCTGGTGGAATTTTTCCTGGAGACAATCGGTCGTTCCATGTTCATGACGGTCCTGGGGGCTGACGTCTTCATGCGAATGAACCTCGCTGCCTGGCAGAACAATCGCGATTTCCAGGGTACTGAGGCCGCCGCTGACTACGACAAGATCATGAGCGAGATGGAGCGTGTTTCGAAGTAGTCCTGTTGCCGTGCACACTCAGACGCCAGCACCGTAACTCAGGTTGATAACCCTGCCGATGGGCCACATGTTCATTGCTGATGGTTTCGTCGCAGCTGGCAGCTTCGAGACATGGTCAGCACCATGCCGCTTGTGAGAGATCGAGTGATGGCCGACAATGCTTGCCTGTCGGCCATCGCCATTTCGGGAGCATCGCAGGTCGGCTTAGGGAGCTTGTACGATGGCCATGTTGCGCAATTGCCTGGGCGTTTTGAGCATTGCTTGTTCAACATTGTTGAGTAGCGTTGCTGTCGCTGCACCGCCTGGTCAGGAGCGAAGCGACACACTCAGGCAGTTTGAAGAACGAATACGGCCTGTGTTGGTACGTCACTGTGTGGAGTGTCACCGGGGGGACAAGCCGAAAGGAAACCTTCGTCTGGAGAGTCTGTCGCCGGATTTTTCTGATGACGCGACTCGCAGACATTGGTCAGACGTCGTCGAACGGATCCGAGCGGGAGAAATGCCACCTCAGGATTTGAACGTGCCGCGACCTACCGAGCAGGAATTAAAGGATCTGGTTGGCTGGTTAAGTGATCGTGTCAACGCTGCTGAAGCTACGGCCCGAGCGACTCACGGGCGTGTCTTGCTTCGCCGTTTGAACCGTGTTGAATACGAAAACACAGTCAACGATCTGCTTGGGATCAAAGTCAATCTGAAGGAGCAACTGCCTCAGGACGGCGCTGCTGATGGATTCGACAACGCCGCCGCGGCAAATCACACTTCTTCTTTCCTGATGGAGAAGTATCTCGAAGCAGCTGATACAGCGTTGAATATGGCCATCGCCAATCGGCCGAAGCCGCCTGCTTCGACGACCAAAAAGTATAGTCTGAAAGACGGGCACCCCGTTCGAAATACAACGGAAGATGTCTATCGATTTCTGTCAGATGGCGAGGTTGTCTGCTTCTGCTCTTCTGAATGGCATAATGTCGGCGCGACACAATTCTACCCGCAGGAAGCTGGCAGCTACCGGTTCCGCATTTCCACCTCGAGTATTCAGAGTGATGGCAAACCGGTCACGTTTCGAGTTACGAATAGTGGTACGCGCCTGACCGGAAAAAGTGGACTGATTGGCTACTTCGACGCGCCGCCGGACAAACCTACGGTCTATGAATTCGTGCGGTATATGGAGCCTCGGACGACGGTCACGATGCTTCCGTATGGTCTGGCTGGTGCCAATACCGTGAAAATGGTGGGCGCCGAAAAATGGACAGGTCCGGGACTGGCCGTCCAGTACATCGAAGTCGAGGGCCCGCTGAATGAGACTTGGCCGCCAGAGAGTCACCGCCGTCTATTCGGTGATCTGGCGCAGAAGACACACGGCATTTATAATTTTCGTGATCGCGTCGAAGTGATTTCGGATGATCCACTGACGGACGCTGAGCGAATTCTGACGAAGTTCGCGCGTCGTGCTTTTCGTCGCACTATTACTGCCGACGATGTTGCTCCGTTTGTAGCCGTTGTGAAGGCGAAACTGGCTGCGGGATATAACTTCGAACCGGCTGTTCGAGCGGCGTTGAAGGGTGTTTTAATCTCCCCGGAGTTTTTGTTTCTCAGAGAGAACCCTGGGAAGCTCGACGACTTCGCGTTGGCGAATCGGCTGTCGTATTTTCTCTGGAGTACGATGCCAGATGACGAGTTGTTTGCACTCGCGGAACAACAGAAGTTGAGGCACCCGGACGTCCTACGTCAGCAGGTGGAGCGTTTGCTGGCACATCCCAGGGCCGCGACGTTCACTGAGCACTTTGTCGGACAATGGTTGGGGCTGCGCGAAATTGATGCGACTGAGCCCAGCCATTTGATCTATCCCGAATTTGACCATCTGCTGAAGGTGTCGATGATTCGAGAGACCGAGTTGTTCTTCGAGGAAGTTCTTAAGCACGATCTCAGCCTGACAAACTTTGTGGCCTCTGATTTCACGATGCTCAACGGGCGATTGGGCAAGCACTATGGCATTCCAGGGCTTACCGGCTGGGAGTTCCATAAGACCCCCCTGCCCTCTGACAGTCATCGTGGGGGTGTGTTGACAATGGCCAGTATCATGAAGGTGACTGCCAACGGTACGACAACTTCGCCCGTGATGCGTGGTGCCTGGGTTCTGGACCGACTACTGGGAACACCACCAGCTCCACCGCCGGAGGGCGTAGCGGCGATCGATCCAGATATTCGTGGCGCGACAACGATTCGCGATCAGTTGGCGAAGCATCGGAACGACGCGGCGTGTGCGAGTTGTCACAAGAAGATCGACCCCCCCGGCTTCGCGTTGGAAAGTTTTGACTGCATTGGTGGCTGGCGCGACTGGTATCGTATCACCGGAAATGGCAGCCCCGTGACTGTTGATGGTCGGCGAGTTCACTACAACAAAGGCAAGGCGGTTGATCCGGCGGGAGTTACCGAGGATGGGCAGGCGTTCCAGAGCATCGATGAGTTTCGGCAGTTACTGTTGCGGGACAAAGAGCAGCTGGCACGTTCATTGGCGAGCAAATTGACAACGTATGCCACCGGCGCCGCACCGGGTCGAGTTGATCGGGGTGAGATCGATGCCATCGTGGCGCGAGTGCGGGAAAAAAACTATGGCTTTCGATCGCTGATCCATGAGGTCGTTCAGAGCCAATTGTTTCAGAATAAATGAGCGACGCCGTGACTGTGTCGGATGCGGTGGAAAATTCAAATTGCGGTGTCGTCTGTCAGGAATAACTTTTACGAGTATTTTGAGGAGCCGCTCATGAAGCTGGATCGCCGAACTTTTCTGCGTGGCACAGGCGTCGCACTGGCGTTGCCCCTGTTGGATGCGATGATGCGACCGGCGACCGCTGCGGCGTCCAAAGTCAAACGACGCATGGTTTGTATTAATACTCCGCTGGGGCTGCATCCTGAATTTTTCTTCCCGGCGAAGGCCGGCCGTGATTATGAACTGTCGCCTTACCTTGAAATTTTCAAGGAATTCCGGGACGATTTCACTGTCATCTCTGGGCTTTCTCACCCCGATATCGGACCAAGTCACGATTCCAACTACAGCTTTCTGACGGCGGCGCCTCATCCTGAGCGGCGGGCAGGGTTTCGCAACAGCATTTCGGTAGACCAGTTAGCGGCAGAACACATCCACGGAGCAACTCGATTTGCGAGCTTGCCACTCTCTTGTGAAGGCTTTGGATTGTCGTGGACACGCAGCGGTGCAGCGGTGCCGACAGAAAGCTGGCCCTCGGGTGTGTTCGCTCAGCTGTTTCTGGAAGGACGCCCTGACGAGGTTCAGGCTCAGACACGGCGATTGGAAGATGGCCAGAGCGTTTTGGATGCTGTTCGTGAGCAGGCCAAACGCTTGCAGCCAAAGCTGGGAAGCGGAGATCGCGAAAAGCTCGATGAATACTTTACAAGCGTGCGCGAGTTAGAGCAGCGGTTGGCGCAAGCCGAAGCATGGTCCAAGCGTCCCAAACCCAAGGTTGATGTAAAACCCCCACAGAATATTCAGAACAGCGCCGACCTGATTGGTAAGACCCGGCTGTGGTTTGATCTGATCCATCTCGCACTGCAGACCGATTCCAGTCGGCTGGTGACGCTGCAATTACTGGGGACCAGCAGCGTGCCACCGATTCAGGGAGTGAATCAGGGGCATCATGACCTGTCGCATCACGGCAAAGACCCGACCAAGATTTCGCAACTCAGGATCCTGGAGATCGAGAAGCTCAAGGTGCTGCACGGGTTCTTGACTCAGTTGAAGCAGACTCAGGAAGAAGGTGACAGCCTGCTTGATCGCACCATGGTGTTCTTCAGCAGCAATCTTGCCGATGCCAGCAAGCACAGTGTCAAGAACATGCCGGTGCTGCTGGCTGGTGGCGGGTTCAAGCACGGCCAACACTTGGCTTTTGACGAGAATAAGAATCCGCCACTTAGCAATCTATTCGTCAGCATGCTGCAGCGTATGGATATTGAAGCCGATAAGTTCGGATCCAGCACGGGGACTCTTACCGGGCTGGAACTCTCGTAGTCCCACTTGGCGAACTGCGAGTGAATGTGTCAGCAAGAGAGCATCAATGGGTAGATGGCGTGGGCCAGTCCAGATTCATTTTGGAGAGCTGATCGCGGACGCGCTGGATGTTCCAGATTTGCAACACGCCGCCTTCGGCCGCGACTGCCAGGTACCGACCATCGGAGCTGAAACATCCCGGAGTCTGAGGGCTTGCGGCTTCTAGTTTCGCCAGAGTTTCGCCGTTGCGCGGATCAATCAACTGAAGTCCGCCTTCCCGCGCGATTGACACCGCCAGAGTCCGGCCATCAGCTGCAAATGCCATTCGGCCCCAGATATCACCTGCGTGATCGCGGGCCACCGAGTGCCGCGGCTGCCAGGATCCCACCTCCCAGAAGCGGTACTCATCGCCGCTACCCGTGACCAGCCACTTTTCGTCAGGGCTGAACAAGGCGTTGCTGTTGCCTTCCACGGGCAAGTCGACGGCCGGTTGTCCCGTTTCCGCATCCCAGACTTTGACGCCCGTTCCTTTCCAGGCGCCACTGGCGATCCAACGCGCACCAGGGCTTATAGCCAGGAACAGATTGCGGCTGTCATGCACGCCGCTGAAGATTGTCTGGGTTTTCAGCTTGCGGTTGATCAGCAGTGGGCTGCGCACAGCCAGCTGCTCTGCCAGGATCCAGTTTGAGTCTGGCGTGATCTGGGCCGGTCCCAGCACTGGAGTGCGATGAAGTTGGATCTCTGACTCAGCTTGGATATCTCGCTGCCATTCGCTGTCGGTCGCGTTCTGGCTGCGCGACCAGAGTGAGAGTCGATTCCGAGCACTGATCAGCAAATGGGAATCATCTCCCAGGAACTGAGCAGAGACCGCCAGCCGCTCCGCGATCAAGGCCACGGATTGCCCAGTGGAGAGATCCCAAAGTCGGACTCCGAGCTCTTCTGTTGCAGCGAGCAAGCTGCCATCCGGAGAAAATGTGCTAGGAATGCCTTTTCCGAACGTGCGGCACTCGTCTGCCGTGTCTATCTCCCAGATACCGATTTCGTCGGACGAAACTTTGAACGACAGCCTTCGATCGTCTCGACTGAACTTTGAGAACGCAGTGAACTCACCGGCGACGCGCACGTGCAACTTCCCGCAGATTGGATCCCAGAGCCTGGTGGCACCGTCCCAACCATACGAGGCCAGCATGCCGCCCGACTGATTAAAAATCACCTGAGTGACTGTCGAAGAATGTCCTTCCAGAGACTTTGAGCGACCGCTCGGAATATCCCAGAGGACAACCGCGCCGTTTGCACACGCGGTTGCGAGCATTAAGCCGTCGGGCCGCCACGACATGCCTCGTACGCCTGCCGGATGAGAGAGGGACTTGAGTGTCGAACCTGCGTCGGCATCCACGATGGCGACTGTTGAACTCAAGTGACTGGAGATCGCGAGTTTGTTCTCGCTCGGATGGAACGCGACAGCATAAGGCTGTGAGAGTGACATGAACCGGGTCAGTTCATTACCGGAGGCTGTATCATGAATGTGGACACTGCCGTTGCTGTCTCCAATCGCCAGTCGCCGACTGTCAGGACTGAAGTCAACGGCTCCGTGACTGACTCCTTTTGGTATCGTCAATGTTGTTTCTTGACGCTTCAGGTCCCACATCCTCAACGAATCGTCCTGATACTTGGCGATGAGCCAGCGTCCATCCGGGCTGAACCTCAGCGTCCACTCTAAAGTCTTGCCGGGGCCTGGCAGTTGTAAGAGTTCCGCATGATCATTGACGCTGCGGATCGTGATCGTGCCGTTCTCGTCGTAAGTGGCATACCGTTGGAGATCCGCATCAAAGCTCGCGGTAACTCCACCGGTCGCGCGTCCCGTGATGCTCCACTGATGAGCCACTCGCACATCAGGTAAGGCCATGCTGGCGATCGCTTCGTCGCGCAAGTCTGTCGAGGGTCGAATTGCCGCCGCTTTGGAGATCGCGTCCAGACTGTTGATTCGCCGTCCAGAACGACCACTCCAGCGAGTCGCACGCGCCTGCGCGAGATAGGACTCCCAGAGTTTCTCCGTGGCGTCCGCTTCTGCTCGAGTCGCTCTGTTCAGGTTGGCCAAGGCCACGTTTCTTTCGTCGCGCAGCGTGATTGCTGCAATTGTTGCTGCAATTGGAACGATGATCAGGCCCAGCGCCACGACTGCCGCGAGACTGGCGACCGTTCGATTGCGCTGGCACCAGCGCCACATTCGCGCGACGGCGCCCAGCGGTCTGGCCAAAATGGGTTCGCCATTAATGAAACGCTGCAGTTCATCGGCAAGGTCGCGTGCCGAGGTATATCTGCGATTGGGCTCCTTGCTGAGACATTTCAGGCAGATGGTCTCTAAGTCCCGGGGTACCAATGGATTGAGCAGTGTGGGTGGTGCTGGTTCAGAATTGAGTACCAGCATCAACGTATCAACGGGTTTCTCGGCTCGAAACGGAGGACGTCCGGTCAGAGCTTCGTATAATATAGCGCCCAGAGAATAGACATCCGACGCAGGGCCAAATTTGCCACGTTGACCAGAAGCCTGCTCTGGCGGCATATAGCTTGGCGTTCCGACGATTGCGTTTGACATCGACCATTCGGCATTGTCGCCGCTACCCGAAGATGCAATGCATTCAGGGGTCGCCTGCTTTGCTAGGCCGAAGTCAGTCAGTTTCGGGATGTAAGGTAAATGATTATTAGTGATAATCGATGAATTGTCTTGCGATGCTGCGTTTCTGGATGGCGCTGGTTGAGCCACGAAGCCTTCCATGAGGACATTTGAGGGCTTGAGATCGCGATGGAGCACTCCTTTTGAATGCGCGTATTGGATGGCCTCGGAGATCGTTTTGACGTACTCCGCTGCCTGTCGTGGAGATGGTGGGCACTCTCGTAGAAGCACTGACAGGCTACGTCCGGCAATGTAATCCATCGAGAAGTAGTGATAATCGTGGCATTCGCCGACTTCATGAATGGCTACGATGTTGGGGTGTACAAGTTGAGCAGCGGCCTCCGCTTCCGCTCGAAATCTGCTGATTTCCTGATCGCTGGCCCAATGCCCGGCGAGGATCATCTTGACGGCGACAATTCGGTTGAGCTGTATCTGACGGGCTCGGTAGACGATTCCCATGCCGCCGCGGTCGATTTCGTTGAGTAGTTCGTAGTTGCCGAAGAACCGCAGCCGTGGGCTTGGCCACGCCAAACGCTGCGTGTCGAGTTCTGGCGGGCAATCACCTTGGCCAGCGGAGCGTCGAGAGGGCTCAAAGACGACCGTCGGGCTCAGGGAAACCGCCGCCGGGTCTAGCGGGTGAGAATCCAGGAACTCGTCAAAGGATGGCCAGAACGGTTCTGTGAGGTCCTTGAGTTCATCCTGGGCCTGGAAGAACTCCGTCAGTTCATGCGTCAGCTCTGGATGCTTCGCTAACAGTTGCTGGCGATCAGGTCGTTGCCCCGCGTCTTCGGCTCGCAGGTATGCCACGAGAACTTCGTCTACTCGATCCCCCAGGGATGTATCTGCCGAAGTCGGGGGCTCCTGAGACGCGTCTTCTGATCTGCCTTCGAGCTCCGTTCGTGTCCTAAGCTGATCAGATTGAGGCGACATCATTTATTCCAGTTTCTGAAGAACCTCACGTAATCTCTTCGCTCCGCGTTTCAATAAAGAGGCAACGGCTGAAGGGCTCCGGTCCAGGCGCTGACAGATCTCATCCAGAGAGAATCCCTGGCAATGGCGCAGTACCAGAGCTTCACGTTGGGGTTCGGGCAACTTGGCCAGAGCATCGGCCAGCTGCGCCGATCGTTCGAGTCGCTGGATCCGATCGCTCGGAGAGCCTTGTTGGGACACAAGGCCTGGCTCGACATGATCGGACGACTTGCTGACAGCATCATCCAGCGAGCATTCGCGGGATGTATCGCGTTTGGCTCGTCCGAGAGCCCGCAGGGCGTCAGTTGTGTTATATGCCAGAATCCGGCGTAACCATGTCGCCAGTTCACTTTCGCTTGCTCCGCGGAACTGCTCTCGCTGGCGATGTGCATCCAGCAGCGTTTGCTGAACGATGTCGGATGCGTCCAGTTTTCCGTGGAATTGTTTTCCGATGTGTACTCGGGCGAGCAACAAGAGGTATTCACGAAAACGCTCCACTTGAGGTTGGAACGTGTCGGACTCGGAAGTCATTGCGGGTTTTCTCCACATATAGCCGACAATCTCGGCCATACAGGGGCTCAGAAAGTCTCGCTTTTCGCAAAAGAATCGTTGAACAGATGAGGGGAGATCTGGACGACGGAAAGAGTTCAAAGAACTACTGAAGGAACTAGTTGTGGAGTGGCATGCCAGTGGTCCAGAAGGCACCGCACAGATTCGCTCGCACGTCTACGCAGGCGTAGTATAACTCTGCTCAATAAACCCAGCGCCAGAATTCGCGGGATCAGTTCACAGATCGTCCGATTGGTCGTAGCGATCTTCGTTGGTGAAGCCTGGCTTGGCTGCGCCGCGGCCATGGTGCTGTAGCTTTTGCATCCGCATCGGCTACTGGACGTGGTCGTTGGCTCAAGTTTGAACTCTGATGGACGGTATTCGATGGCGCGGGGGTTCTTGCGGTCGTCCCACTCCTGCGGGACGACTCGGTTCTCTCAGTGAGTCGTTTCACGAAGATCTGCTGCTAGACTGCAAGGCACTTCAATCCGGGATTTCATCCTCTTCAAGACGACTGGGCCTTGCAGTAGATCAGAACCATGAAACAAAGATTCTTTGTGCTGCTGGTGTTAATTGGCCTCCCCTTGCGCGCCGACGATACACCTTGGAATCCTGCCAAAAGTCCCTCCGGTACTACCGAGATCGGCGGGAGGACAATTGAAACGTTCGAGGCGGGTGTGAAGCCCGAGTGGGGTTACGCGGCTCCGCAGCAAGATACCTTCATGGTGATGCACCCCAAGGTCGAGAAAAAGAACTCGCCACTCTATGTCGTGCTGCATTCTGCTGGGCACGATGTGCTGTCTTGCGTGAATTGTACTCGTACCGTTGGCAATCACGACATCTATCGTTCGCCTGACGATCACTATGCACTCTATCTGGACTGTCGCAAGAATCAGTCACGCGACTGGTGGTGGGGTGGCATGCACCTCAAAGATCAAGGCTTGACCGCCAGGAATTCAGGTGGTGATCTTGTGCCCGTTGAGAAACGGGTCATTGATACTGTCAAGTGGGTCATCTCGAATTATGAGATTGATCCAGATCGTGTATATCTTTGCGGAAACTCGATGGGTGGCAGCGGGACGCTAGGTATTGGCATGCGTCACGGTGATGTGTTTGCGGCCATCAAAGCAAACGTGCCCGCCGGCGTTGAACACGTCTCCCAGCGCATGTATTTCCCGCCGCAGTCGATCCCCGAAACCGTGAAGCTTCCCGATCCTCCGGTTGTCGTTGATTATTCGGCGCCGAACGATGGCTGGTCTGTTGGGCATGAGCGATTTGTGGCTGCCATGAACCAGCGCAAGTACGCCTTGTACTTCTACTGGGGGCCATTTGGGCATGCGAACAACTCTGCGCAGATTATGAAGATCAATGATTTGATCGACTCGTTTGATTGGCTGAGTGTCAAACGTAACGAGGCGTATGCTGCTTTCACGAATGCGACCGGTAATTCCAGCCTGCCGTGGCCAGGAGATCTGAAGAATGGCGAGTCTGGTCAGATAAACGCATTCTTTCGGTGGAAGAATATCAGTGATTCGCCCGAGAAGCTGGAGATGTCGCTCTACCTGGTGACGAAGGATGAGCTGAAGACTAAGTTCGACATCCCAATTGAGGCGACAGCAGACGTCACGTTACGACGCGTCCAGAAGTTTCATCTCAAGCCTGGAGACTCGTTTCAGTGGTCGTTCGGGTCTGCTAACGGCAAGGGAACAGTCGACTCGCAAGGATTGATCACGCTTCCCGGTTTGAAGATTACGTCGACACCGGCCACATTGAGGCTGACCCGGTAAGCGGATGCAGGTCCGGTTCTGCTGATCGTCAGATTGCTTTCTTGGAGGCTGTTGCCGTGGACAGAATACGCAACCTCGTTGTCGCGCTGGTCGTTCTTCTTCCGTTGAATCTTCGAGCGGCAGAACCGACACGGGCGTTGATCGTCAGTCATCGCGGCCTGTTGCTGCATGCTCCCGAGAATACTTTGGCGAACTTCCGGGCCTGTTTGGAATTGCGCCTCGGCTTTGAGTTCGACGTTCAGAGGACGAAAGATGGCCAACTGGTCTGCATTCACGACGATACCGTTGATCGAACGACAAACGGGACCGGTAAAGTGTCGAATTTGACGCTGAGCGAAATTCGTCAACTCGACACTGGCAGTTGGTTTGATCACAAGTTTGCCAAAGAAAAGGTCCCCACGATTGAGGAAGTCATCTCACTGGTGGCGACATATCAGCAGCACGACGTGTTAATTGCTGTAGATCTCAAGGCGGAGGACGTCGAGCAGGAAGTTGTACGGATTGCTGAGAAGCACAATGTGCTCCACCGACTATTGTTTATTGGTCGAACGATCTCAGAACCTCACGTGCGAGATCAGATCAAGCGGGCTTCCAAGAAGGCTTCGACTTCCGCCGTCGCAAATAATCCTGACGAGTTTCCGGCAGCCCTGGCTGCCGCCAATGCCGACTGGGTGTACTTCCGCTTTTTGCCGACCCGTGAACAGATAAAGGCAGTACACGATGCTGGCAAACGCTCCTTCATCGCGGGTACGACGGTCAGCGGCAATGTTCCTGATAACTGGACTCAAGCCGCCAGTGCTGGAATTGACGGCATCCTGACGGACTATCCGCTGGAGTTGCGAACAACGCTTCGGAAGTTGAGTAAGCCGGATCCGAAGGCCGCGGACACGGCTGGTCGCGTCTTGCAACGATAACAGGAGTGGTGACTATCCGCCGACGGCACCTTGGGTGTTCACAAACAACGAATATACCGACGTGCTGGCGCACATAAAGAGGCGGTTGCGATACCGGCCTCCAAAGCAGAGGTTGGCGCAGCGCTCAGGAAGGTCAATGCGACCGATCAACTTGCCTTCGGGGTTGAAGATGGAGACGCCATCGAGCCCTTCTTTACCCATGCCCCAACCCACCCACAGGTTGCCATCGACGTCGACACGCAGACCGTCGGGAGTACCCTCAGGTCCGGCGCTAATCAGTGTGCGAGCGTTCGCCAGTTGAGTGCCGTCGCGGTTGACGTCGTAGGCACGAATTACGCGTGGTGAGACGCCAGCTTCGACAACGTAGAGCTTCGATTCATCAGGGGAAAAGGCGAGGCCATTGGGACGGTCGATGTCGGCAGCTACGACAGAGATCTTCTGATTGGTTGGATCCCAACGATAGACGTTGGTTGTTAATTGAGGTTTCGCGACTTGCCCCTCGTAGTATCCCAGAATGCCGAACGGCGGATCAGTGAACCAGATCGAGCCATCAGACTTGCAGACCACATCGTTCGGTGAGTTGAGCGGCTTGCCATCAAACTGGTCTGCGATGACGGTAGTAGAGCCATCATACTCGGTGCGAGTGACTCGTCTTGCTTCGTGCTCACAGGTCAGCAGACGCCCCTGACGGTCGCGAGTGTTACCATTGGAGTTATTCGACGGCTTGCGGAAGACACTGACAGCGCCGGTCTCTTCCTCCCACTTCATGATGCGGTTGTTGGGAATGTCGCTCCACAGCAGGTAGCGTCCGTCGCCAAACCACACCGGCCCTTCGCTCCAGCGCATGCCCGTGGCGATGCGTTCGACTTTGGCGAGATTCAGCCGATACTTCGCGAAGCTCGGGTCGACAATCTGAATACGTGGGTCGGGATAGCGCGGACTTGGTTCCCACTCCGCACGAGCTCGAGAATTCAATGCCAGCAGCGAGAGTGCACCGGTGGCAGCGAGGACGTCTCGGCGGTTCATCATGATGTTCCCTGTGAGTTCCAACGATTCGGGTCGTTTCCTGAATCACATGTTGATGCAAGAGCTTAGACGTCCGGCTGCTCGTTCGTAATGCTGCGACGCGCTTGTCGGCAGTTCCGTCTACGATGCTGCAGTTGCCTGAGCAATAAGCTCTACACGTCAGGTTGAGTGAACGGATTCGAAAGGTATCACCTTCGGTCTTTTGTTCTGATGTAACCTTGCGAACTAAGCCATTCGCTGAAATTCCAACAGGAGATGCCATTCGTGCTGCAACACATTACGCCTTTTCGAAGATTTCAGCGTCGATTTGCCGAGATTCGGTCAGTGCTGTTCATCGTCAGCTTGGTTTGTTTCGTGGTCAGGTCTTCGTCTGTGGCGTTCAGTGCAGATCCCGAAGCACCAGCGGGATTTGAGTGGGCTATCTCGGCAGGCGGCACTCAGCATGACAAGACGCGTGGCATCGCAGTTGACCCGGAAGGCAACGTGCTCCTGACGGGTGAGTTCACCGGGACCGCGAAGTTCGGCGAGCATTCGCTTGCGGCCGTTGGTTCGATGGACTTCTTCGTGGCGAAGGTTTCACCCGAAGGAAAATTCTTGTGGGTCCATAGCGGTGGAGGTGACAAGATCGACCGAGGGTATGCGATCGCAACGGACCACCTCGGAAATTGTTACGTCACCGGGCACTATGAAAGTGCGGCCGCAAAGTTTGATGAGATCACGATTGAGAGTGTCGGGGATTATGACCTGTTCGTCGCCAAGTATGACTCGGCCGGCAAGCTGCAATGGCTGCAAGGCGGCGGCGGCAAGGGCTACGACTACGGTCACGGCATCGCGGCGGACAAACTCGGCAATGTGTTCGTCACCGGCGCGGTCGTTGGTGAGGGTAAGTACCTGGGCGAACCTGTGGGACACTCTGGCCCCGCTCATGTCTTTTGCCTCTCCCTGAACTCAAATGGCAGATTGAACTGGAGTCGCAGTGCCGTCGGAGAAAGTTCCAGCACAGGTCATGGCATCGCCGTTGACCAGCAGGGAAACTGCTACGTCGGTGGTAATTGCAATGGTAAGCAAACGCTCGGAGGTCGGCAGACAATCGGCTCGGGAACCGACATTCTGGTGGCCAAGTTTGATACTCAAGGCAACGTTGTATGGCTGCACGATGGACACGGCAGTTCTAACGCGATGATTCATGAAATCACCGCTGACTCTGCGGGCAATGTCTGGGCGGCGGGAATGTTCCGCGGCGACCTCAAACTGGCCGATCGCACCGTCACCAATCAGGGCCAGCATGACCTGCTGCTGACGAGTTTTGATCCCTCTGGCAAAAGACTGTGGACCAAAACAGCGGGCGGAGTGGGTATCGATTACGGGCTTGGAGTCGCTGCGGACGAACGCGGTAACAGCTACCTCACCGGTTCCTTCACCGGCCGAGTCGACTTCGACGGCGTTGCTCGCCAGAGCAGCACGCCAGCCTCAGACATCATGATCGTGAAATACGACCGCGATGGCGCTCTCCGAGCCTTCCAGCAAGCCGGAAGCAATGGCACCGATCACGCCTACACAATCGTGACCGACCAGCGCGGCAACTTGTATCTCTCCGGAGCCTGCAGCAGCGCCGCCAAGTTCGGCCCCCACTCCCTCCCGCACCTCGGCAGCAACGACATCTTCCTCGCCAAACTGCGACTCGAGAACGCAGAGGCAAAGTGAGGAATTATTGATTGAAGTACCTTCTTCTGGCTGCGTCACTCCGGGCGATCAATCCGCCTTGTAGACCACGCGTCAATGTTCGCCTGCCGTCTGGCTGAGGACAGGGCCAGCATGACGCAAAAGTGAATGCCGCCCAGAATCACGAGCACCGTGCCGAGCTTGAAGCTCAGCGTTTCTATGCCGGCTTGCGTATCCGCAACGGCCCGATCAACTCGCAGCACGAAGCAAATCACTCCGAAGCTAACCAGGTAGAAGCCGACCTGGTCTGCCTTGGTGGAATTGATCCAGCAGTAATGAGAGTCTTCGAGCCGAAAA
>CAYLTY010000202.1:0-15668 GCA_964386705.1 uncultured Planctomycetaceae bacterium | reverse complement strand
CAGCAATTGGCCGCCTCCGCAGCCTGCCGTAGCGGTTAGGCTCCCACGTGAGTCTCTGCATGACGTAGGAGGGGCGGTCTGCACTGTGAGTGCCGGTTTCCCGGCTACGTCGAAAACGTGATTTGAAACGCCCTGCCTCAAGGTTATCCTCAGGGATATCCTCAGGCTTTTCGCAACTATCTTGTTCAGGTCCGGACGCTCATGGCAAAGAAGTATCTGAGTCTTGAAGAAGCCGCTACACAGCTCGGAATCACGCAGGCCGATCTGAAAAAGGCTCGCGAAGCGGGCAAGGTGCGCGGGTTCGCTGACCGCGGAAATTGGAAGTTCCGCGAAGAAGATCTGGAGACCTTTGCGCGCGAACGCCAGGTGGATTCCAACCCGGACATTCCGATTCTGGCGGAAGAAAAACCCGCGCTGACGCTCAGCTTCGACGATGACTCAAACGTCCACGGCAGCGATGGCGATGACATCGGCGAGCAGCCCACCATCATCCGCAAGGGCGACAGCAATGTCCTGACCAAGGGCGACACGTTGCCTTTCGGCGAAGATGAAGGTGCTTCCGACAGCGGCGTGCGACTGGTCCTCGACAGCGACATCACCGGCGGTGATGGCACAATTTCGGATGTCGGTTCCGACTCCAGCCAGGAGATCCCGGTTTCGTTCGGTGATTCGAGCCACGAGATTCAGCTCTCGGATTCTGACTCCAGCGACGAAGGCAACAGCAGCGCGGACATTCCGATTTCCTTCGGCGATTCGAGCCAGGACATGGTCCTCGCTCTCGACGACGACGATGAAGACGAAAGCGGCGACTCGATCCGTACGCTCGGCGATTCCGACAGCGACGTGCGTCTGGCCGTTGATCTCGATGACGACTCGCTCGAAGACTCCAGCCAGGAAATCCTGCTCAGCAGCGACAAGTCTGACAGCGACGTGCGATTGCTCGGCAAGACGACGCCCACCAAGCTCGATCCAGCCAGCGACAGCGACGTACGTCTGATCAAGACGGACTCCGACAGCGATGTGAAGCTGGTGCAGTCCCACTCGGACAGCGACGTGCGATTGCTGCCCCCGAAGAAAGGCGGTCGTCCTGACAGCGATAGCGACGTGAGCCTGTCCGGCGGCAACAAGAGATCGGCCACGATCTTCAATGATGACGACGACGAAGACCTGTCCGGCGAAGGCGCCCTGATGCTTGGCGAAGCCAGCGGCATCAAGCTCGATGCGGGTGGCGACAGCGGCATATCGCTGGATAGCGGCAGCGGTATCTCGCTGGACATCGCGACCGACAGCGGTATCGCTCTGGATAGCGGCACTGACAGCGATATCTCGCTGGCCATCGACGAAGACGACGAGGGCATTTCGCTGGATCTTGGTGGCGACAGTGGTATCGCCCTGGATCTGCCTGACGACAGCGGCCTGTCGCTCGACTCGGCCAGCATGGAAGCCACGATTCCGCTCGCCAAGAAGGGCGCGGGTAAAGGCAAAGATAAGGACAAGCCGAAACGCAAGACCGACGCCGATTCCGAAACACTCGTCGCCATCCCCGCCATGAAGGGCGGCGATGACGACATGTCCGAGTCTGGTGACACGGACTTCGAACTCGGAGCCCTGGAAGGCGACAGCGGCGCGACGGACACCAGCGTGCTGCTCTTCGACGACGATGACAATGCGGACGATCGCACCGCCACCATGGTCAAGAAAAAGGAACCGGCCAAAGAGCACGCCGACGAAACCTTCGACCTGGATGCAGGCGAGGAATTCGACGACGCCGGTGATGATGACGATGACATCGTTGGCGAAGACGATGAGCTCGAAGACGGCGGCGAAGACTTCATGGCCGACGAGGACGACTTCGAAGAGAGCTTCTCGTCCGGTGGTGAAAGTCAGTCTGAATTCGCAGCGCCGACGGTTGGCCGAGCTGTCGCCGTCGAGCACGAATGGGGCGGAGTGGTCTTCGCGTTTACGCTGCTCTCCACGGTCGGCATGCTGCTCTGTGCGGGCGTGATGTTCGATCTGGTCCGCCACCTGTGGCGAGCCGGTGAATACGGCGTCGTTGCCGGTCCGCTGATTCAAGCCATGGGCATCAAGTAGGCCGACTGTTGACCGCCCTATGATCGCGAATCACAAAGCCCCAGAGCCTGCCTCTGGGGCTTTTTCTTTTGGCAGTGCCGACTTCCCAAGTTAGTGGTTGAACTGAAACTCACGCGTGTTGAGCAACGTCCACAACAGGTCTTCATAGCCCTCTTGAGGTGTCGTCGCCTGCGAAACTTCAGCGAGCGCGGCGGTGCGTTCTTCAGCGGTCGGCATCCGTGAAACCGTGCGCAGGTAGATTTCTTCGATCGCCTTTTCGGGAGGCGTACTCGCCTTCACGAGTTGCCCAATGTAGCCATTTCCGTCGGCAATCTTTCGATTGATCAAGCCTCCGCTGATCATCAGCAATGCCTGAGACATGCTGGGCGTCGCACTGCGTTCACATTCGCAATTCACCGCACGGCGCGGGCGACCGAAGACGTCGAGGAACTCGTTCGGCACATTCGAATCCGGCAAGGAGATCGCGCGGAAACCGGGAGGCAGTTCGTTGAACTTCTCACTGGTGCCACACGCGTAGTCGACGGCATCCAAGAGTTGTTCAGCACTCAGTCGCGTCGGCAGATAGTGGGTAAAATACTTGTTGTCGCCGTCCACTCGGCTCGCTGGGTGTTCGGCGGCACTAAGCTGGTACGTCCGCGACCGCATGATCGTGCGCAGCACATGCTTGATGTCGTAGTTGTGGTCGATCAGATCCTTGGCCAGAGCATCCAGCAACTCTGGATTGGACGCTGGATTGGTCACTCGCATGTCATCAATCGGCATCACCAGACCGCGACCGCAGTAGTAGGCCCAGTACCGGTTCACAATGTTCCGAGCGGGCACGAGGTTCGACTTGTCCGTCATCCACTTTGCCAGTGCTCGGCGCCGATCGACCGGATCATCAGCGGGAGGACTAAAAAGCGGTTTCGCGGGCAGAATCTGGCCGGTGCGAGGATGACCAACCTCACCGTTCTCGTTGACGAAGATCACGAACTCGCCGCCTTGGACGCCGAACTCCCACGATGACTTCTTACCAATCCGCGCGAAGTACGCCTTTAAACTGTGATAGTCCGTCTGCGAGATGTTCTCCCACGGATGGTGATGACACTTCGCGCATTGCAACCGCACACCCAGGAAGGTCTGAGCCGTCGCTTCAGTCCATTCGTCCTGATAACCGTTGCTGAAGAAATTGGCCGGGCCGTTCTGAAACGGGCTGCCCACCGCCGTGATGATCTCGGTGATGAACTGGTCCATCGGCTTGTTGTCGCGAAAGCTGGCTCGCAGCCAGTTGTGAAACGACCACATGCCCTTCTTCTGCTGTGAGTTCCGGTTGTTCTTCAGCAGATCGCCCCACTTGTAGCTCCAGTAATCGACGTACTCAGGGCGATTGAGCACCTTGTCGATGGCTTTGTTGCGTTTGCCAGGATCAGCGTCTGCCAGAAACGCGCGCACTTCGTCGGGAGTCGGCAACGTGGCAATCGTGTTGATGTAAATGCGACGCAGGAATTCTTCATCGGTACACAACGCGGTCGGCGACAGGCCGGTTTTCTCCCACTTCGCGACCCACAACTCGTCGATGTAATTGTTCTTCGCGAACTCTTTCGTGCCTTGAGCTGTTCCATACGGCACCACAATGCGACACACCGTGACGGTGCCAAGATACCGCACCATCACAACCGTCTCGCCCTGCCCCGTCGCTCGTACTTGACCATCCGGAGCCATCTCAGCAACCGACGTGTTCATGCTGTCGATGGAAGCCTTCTGGTCGATCGGCTCTTCAAACCCGTCCTCGTAAACAGCCTTCGCAGTGACGGTTACTGTCTGCCCAGACTGCAGCACCGACTCGGTCGGCGTGACAACCACCGTCTTGAGTTTGCGATCCTGTGGCGTTGGTCCGGGCGCCCCTTCCTTCAACCAACGCAGCAGCATCTGATGCTGCCACGAGTCCTTGACCATGCGGCGACCACCACTGTGCGGCGCGTCCATCAGCGGTTTGGCCAACAACAAGCTCTGGGCTGGATCTGTCGCGTGCACACGGCGTCCGTAGGCACCGCGAACCAGAGCGACATAATCCGCCGGGTCGTCGAACGCACGCAGCGACAGCTTGAAACCACCCTGCCCGTACTGGGCTCCGTGACACGCGCCTTGATTGCACCCCAGTTTCGTCAGGATGGGCTGCACATCATTAACGAACGAAACGGGAGCATCGGCAGCCAACGCTCCCGAAGAAAACACCACCGCCGCCAAGGCGACCAGCGCACGCCAGAAAACCATTCAGCCGCTCCTCTCGACGCCTCAATAAAATCATCAGCGAGAGTTTATACGTGAGCGTCGCCAACAGCACGCGGGAAATTGTAGGCCGGACAATCCTGTCCGGCTGTCGGACAAGATCGTCCGACCTACAGACCTAGAATCACCGCACCACATCTCTATTTCACCAGGTGCAGCTTGAGCGATTGGCTATCGAAGAGCACTCGCCCCTTGAGAGCTCGCATTTCCATGACGAGATCTACCTCGCGTTGAGCGTCGGGCACGTCGAACTCGTGCGTCAACACGGTCCAGTCGGTGCTGCCGACCAGCTTGTTCTGACGCTGACCGCCGCCCAAACGGACTCCGGCACCGACGCCTTTGTCACCTTCCGGCAGAGGTTCCAGTCCCTCGGCCTTCGCCTTCACTTCGAACCGATAACGGCCGTTGTGCAGCTTCAGTTTACGTCGCCAGGACGCCACCGCCTGACCTCCCGGCCCAGCGGTAATCGCATACGCCTTCTTGCCATCGCCAATGTCCACTTGCTCGGCCTTCACGTCGCCACGTTCAGACTGGGCGGCCCAATCCGCTACCAGCAGCGGGTTCGTATCTTCGAAGTCCAGTGGATCGGGGTCAGGCTGCGCCAGTTGCTGCTTCATATTGTTAGAACGAGCAACGAGGCGATCTTTCACTCCCCGCACCTGATCCATGAAACCGCGCGCATGGTCCGCCCCCTTCGCTTCGAAGTACGGCTTGATGTGGGCAGCAATCTCATCGACGCGGTCGGTCAGTTTCGTTGGAGGATCGAAGATCGGCATCAATTCGCGCAAACGCTTGCGGTACTTTCGGCGCCAGACGGGATTCTGCAGCACGGTTCCAGCGACAATCGTTCCCGGCTGGTGCATCAGATTAAAGCCGGTGTCACCAAACATCTGATCCATGCCGTGCGGAAAGAAGTATGCTTTACCGGACTTCGGCTCAAAGTAGATGCGATAGTTGTTCTTGTTGTTGGCGTAACCGTCCCAGTGACAGGTGATGAATTCAACTGCCACGAACGACAGAAACGCGTCGATGTCCAAAACCTCGGCGATGCGCGTCCAGCGTTTGTTGATGTCAGGTTCCTGGCAGGCAGCCCGCAGCGCTTTCAGGTCGGACCGGTCATTGACTCCTTCGCCGGAGTCCTTTTCCAAGTCCTGATCGATGTCCCGCAAGAAGCCACCGTCGTAGAGGTTTCCCTCGGTGTGCTCGAAGTGCAGCTTCAGAAACTTGCGATCAAAACCTTCCTTGACCACATACAGACCAAGGTCGCGATTGTTGAGCCACACATGAGCGTGAGTCGCCCGTGCCGCGGGCACTCCGGCCTGACGACAGATCTCATAGCAGACGGCCTCATTGAGATAGCTGCCATCCTGTACCGAGTTATTCAGATGGAACTTGTCCAGCGAATGGAAGTCCTGCTTCTTCGCATACTTGTCCATATTCAGCGTGAGCGCCGGGCGATCATCCACGCCACGAAAGCTGCCTGCCGCGCCCTTCAGCTTCACTCCGACAGAGTTGTAGACCTTATCTGGGCCTTCTTTCAGATCAGCCCGAACATACGCGCGATTGTTGTTCCGCAGCAGTTGTAGTTCCGGCGGTGAGATATCCACCCGCAGCTCGTGAACGACCGGCTTCTTGAAGAATTTTTCGCCGGGATCACCCTTCTGCTTCGCGGTCTGCTCTTCAACAACATTGGGCTCAACAGCAGCGACCTGCTTTGGCTCAACAAGCGAGACTTGGGCAATGACCGGCGCGGCAACCACCGGTTTGGCAACAGCGGGCTCGACAGCCGCTTGCAAAGGTTCGAACTGAGCAAGAGCTCGGTCGACTGCGGACTGGGCCGATTCCTGAACTGGCGCCAGCTTCTTCTGCGGAGCCGGCACCTCTTCCTGGACGGACTCTTTCTTCGGCACCAATTCCGAGACCAGCACAGGCTCCTGCATCTGCGCTGGTTGTGGGGTCTCGACTACCGATTGCGAAGCCGGCAATTGCTGACCACATCCCGCCAGCGTCAACAGAGCGATCGCCGCCATCAACCTCAAAGCATCAAACTTCATGGCCACTTTCCGTGTGAGAGGTTGTCGAGTCGGTGTTCCCGCACCCTGTGATGTCGCCGAAAAGATACTCGATCGACCCGCCGTCAGTTCAACAAGCTTTTGGCGACGACCGCACGAGCCTTGTCAAAGAACGGCTGCCAGAGAACTTCCGGGGCGAAATCGCGTAAGCAGTTGCGCACCGAAACCAGCGTGTTGCGAGCCATGTGCGGGCAGCGGTTGCAGGCACACGTTTCGCCCGACGACGTCATGATGCCCGGCACCGGAATGTACTTGTGCTGCGGAGCACATTTTTCCAAGGGATGAATCATGTTGGCTTCAGTCGCCACCAGAAACGTCATTGGCTCGGTCTTCTGCATCACAAACTTGCGCATCGCTTCCGTGCCGCCGATGAAGTCGGAATGCTCCAGCACGTTCGCCGGACATTCGGGATGAGCCATCACCAGGCTGCCCGGGTTGTTGCGTTTGGCCCGCAAAAGATCCTGAATGCTGAAGACCTCATGCACCATGCACGAGCCCGGCCAGAGAATCATCTTGCGACCGGAGACCTCAGACAGATACCGCCCGAGGTGCTGATCTGGCACGAACAGGATTTCCTGGTCGGCGGGAACGCGGTCGATGATTTCTCGGGCGTTGCCACTGGTCACAATCCAGTCGCACAGCGACTTCACGGCCGCCGAAGTATTGATGTACGCCACTGTCGCGATGTTGCGGCCTTCGGCCCGCAGTTCATCCTGCATCTTCTTCAGGGCTTCCGGCTGACAGCTTTCGGCCAGCGAGCAGCCGGCCAGCATGTCCGGAATGAGCACACGCTTATCGGGGCTCAACATCTTGGCCGTCTCGGCCATAAAATGGACGCCTGCGAAAAGAATCGTCGAGCTGGTGACCTTCGTCGCATCGCGCGCAAGCTTCAGGCTGTCGCCCGTAAAGTCCGCCACGTCCTGAATCTCACCGTCGACGTAGAAGTGCGCCAGAATCGTGACGTCCTTCTCTTTCTTGAGACGGTCGATTTCATCCATCAAATCCAGCGGATCTTCATTGAGATCACGCTCTAACTGCACAAGCCCAGCGGACATGGTCCGACTCCTCAAGTGCGGCCGTAGCCGCCATTTCCAGCAATTTCATGAATTCTGAGGCTCACGCAAAACAAGCCTCACCTCAGTAACGTAATGGAAGTCACCAGTAGCAAGCTACATTCACGTTCCTACGGATGTCCTGCGGCTGGTGTAACTTCCCGACAGTCAGTTGCGTTCTCAGGATGACCCGCGACAGTTCGTTGATCACAATAACTACGTTCGACGCACGTCGGACTTTGAGTTTGCGGCCCCGCCGCCCGAGAGGATTTGAAAATGTCTGATTTTGAACGTGTCGCAGCGCTGGACGAAATCCCCGAGAACGGCCGTCTGTCCGTTGTCGTCGACGACATTCCGGTGCTACTGGTGCGAACCGGTGAGAAGTTTTACGCCATCGAAGACGTGTGCTCGCACGATGGTCAGCCGCTGAGCGATGGACCCATCGAAAACGGCCAGATCACCTGCATGCGGCATGGAGCCAAGTTCGATCTGGCCACCGGAGCCGCCAAACGCATGCCCGCGACGACTGGCATTCGCGTCTTCGCCGTCGAACTGCGTGGCACCGACATCTACTGCCGTGAAAGCGATGGCGCTGTGCAGCCTGCGGAACTGCAGACGACAGCCACCGCGTTGCCGACCGCCGACAGCGGGTGCTGCGGAGGCCACAACCACGCCGCGACCACGACAACCTGCGACCAACACGCCCCAGCCAGTGATGTACCGAGTGCTCCACGCTCGCTCGACGAAAAGATGCTCGAGGCCTTGCGACAAGTCATCGACCCCGAGTTGATGGTCAACATTGTCGACTTGGGCCTGATCTATTCGATCAACTACGACGGGGCGAAAGCCTACGTCGACATGACGCTGACCAGCCCGATGTGCCCAGCGGGCCCGCAACTGGTGCAGCAGTCCAAGATGGCTCTGGAGCGACTCCGCGAAGTCGATGAAGCCGTCATCAAGATCGTGATGACCCCGCCGTGGTCGCCCGATCGCATGACCGACGAAGCCCGTGACCAACTCGGAATTTTTTAGAACCAACATCAGCACCGTTGTGGGCGGTGGGTCGGACAATCCTGTCCGACTGGCGGACAAGATTGTCCGCCCTACCAGTGTTGAGCTTCGCTCGTGTTATCGCAGAGTCAAGAACTCGCTGCTGTTGAACAGACCCCAGCAGACGGTTTGCAGCCCGTGCGTTTTTGCGACCTTCACGCTTGCAGCCAGCTCATCTACGGTCGGCGACCGGGATAGGGCGACCACGAAGGCATCTGAAACTTGCTCCGGCAAAGGCTTCCCGGATGTCGCCAGCCGTGCTGCCAACTTGTCCGCCTGCCGCACCACGAAGCCGTCATTCATCAACGCGAGCGCCTGCAACGGTGTGACGGTCGGCCTGCGAGCCGGCGTTGTCACCGATGGCGAGGGACAATCCAGCGCATCCAGCAGGGCGCTGCGTCCAGTGATGATGTGCATGCGATAGATGGATCGGCGATTGAACGCGGGTTCGTCCTTATCGAACAGGTGATAGAAGAACGTGTTCAGACGCGTGGTCGTGAATGGCTTGAAACTCGGCCCACCGACCGCGCGATTCAACGCACCGCTCGACGCCAGCAACGAATCCCGCACGACCTCGCCTTCCAAATTGCGAGACGGAAACTTCCACAGCAGCCGGTTGTCCGCATCAAACGCCATCGCCTTTGCTGCCGCGTCGGGCTCCACCAGCGAAGATTGCCGATAAGTCGCACTGCTCACAATCAGTCGCTGCAGCGGCTTCACTCGCCAGCCCGAGCGAACGAACTCAGCAGCCAGCCAGTCGAGCAGTTCGGGATGTGAAGGCTCGGCACCATTAATGCCGAAATCGCTTGAGGTCTCCACGAGACCTTTGCCAAAGTGCCACTGCCAGACGCGATTCACCATCACGCGCGCCGTCAAAGGATGACTCGGCTGCGTCAGCCACTGAGCGAAACGAATCCGCCGCTCGGCTTCGGGCGCGTTTTCCGGCAATCCAAAATCAGACTTCTCAATGACAGCCAAGCCGCCGGGCGTCACGGCTTGCTTGGGATGATGCACGTCGCCGCGTTCAAACAGCACGGTGGGCTGCGGTTGCTCGCGCTCTCCCACGAAGGCCAACGTGACCGGAAACAGAGTTTCCAGCTCGCTTTTGGATGCCGAGAGCGACTTCCGCGCCTCGTCCAATCGGCCATTGACCTGCTTCTTCAGTTCCTCGTTATCCTTCGTATCCTTGAGTTGCTTCTCCAGCTCACGGACCTGCTTATCGGCCTCACCGATCTGCTGACGCAATGCTTCAGTCGCCTTCGTCCACGCGGCCTCCTCATCCTCGCTGAGCATTCGCCGAGTGCCATGCTGCTTGGGCTTAAGGCTGTGGTCCACGCCCTCAAAGACGGACTTCACGCGGTAGTAGTCCACCTGCGGAATCGGGTCGAACTTGTGGTCGTGACAGCGCGCACAGTTCACGGTCATCGCCAAAAACGTCTGACTGACCGTAGCCACAATCTCTTCGAGTTGCTCTTCACGTGACTGCAAGCGTCCGATCTTCGACGGAGTCACGCGTTGCACGGCATCCCACGGACCAGCCACCAGCATTCCCGTCGCAGCGATACTCTGACCGGTGACCGGTTTCAGCACATCGCCCGCGATCTGTTCGCGCACGAACTGGTCGTACGGCAGATCGTCGTTGAAAGCCCGGACGACATAGTCACGATAGGTCCAGGCTTCGTTGCGCTGTTCGTCCTCCTCAAAGCCATCGCTCTCCGAGAACCTCACCACATCCAGCCAGTGACGGGCTTGCCGCTCGCCATAGTGCGGCGAAGCCAGCAGACGATCGACCAGTTTCAGGTACGCAGCCTTCGCATCAATTTGAAACTCACGGACGAACTCATCCACGTCGTCAGGCGTCGGAGGTAAGCCCGTGAGATCCAAAGAGAGTCGCCGAATCAGCGTCCGCTCATCAGCGGGCTTGGCGATCTGGAGCTTCTTGTCGCGCTGGTGCAGTGCCACAAAATGATCAATCGGATGAACTCCAGACGGTACCTCGGGAGCCTTAACCGGGCTCAGAGACCACCAGTCCGGGTCATCAGCGACTGCGTTCCGAAGGCAGCTGATTAGGCACAGCGCGGCAATAGTGACGTAGCGCATGAAATTGATTGCTCGACGAGGACAATGGATTCTCGCTGTGGACGCTAACACGCACCATGATTGTGTTTCGAATCTGTTTGAGAAGTCGAGGCGGCCCATTTGCGTCGCGACATGTCAAAAAGCTATAGGGCTCACCATTCATGCTTACTTCAACTCGGATGGAACAACCATGCTGACTTTGGAACGCTTTTCGATTGGTGTCGGTGATCGTTTCGCACATCAGGCTGCCGCTCAACTGCGAGCTTTTCAGATGATCGCCAAAGACGGCATTGATGTTGTGCCCGTCTGGAATAAGTCCAACCGCGAACACACTTTCATTGGTTCTGAACCTCAAAGCGTGTTCGATGCCGGACAGGCTGCGGTTAAGGAACTCGGCTGGACGAAGGGCTGGCACGTGGACGCCGACCACATCCGCCTGGAAACCGTGGATCGCTTCATCCCCTGCTCGGACTTCTTCACGATCGACGTCGCAGACAGCATTGGCCAGGCGGCATCACCCGCCGAGATCGATGCGTTCATCAACGGCCATCCGGAACTGGTCGGCAAGATCGCGATCGCCGGTATTGAGGCACCCTTTCAAACCAGCGTTGCCGATCTGACAAAGATCGCGGGCAAATACCTCAAGGCGGTCAAAGAAGCGGGCCAGATCTATCGTCACGTCGCCGCGAAGAAGGGCGGCGAGGACAAGCTCATCGCCGAGGTCTCAATGGACGAAACCGATGCGCCGCAAACTCCGCCTGAGCTGCTGATCATCCTCGCCATGATGGCGGATGAAAAAATTCGCGTGCAGACGATCGCTCCCAAGTTCACCGGACGCTTCAACAAGGGAGTGGATTACGTCGGTGATCTGCCCCAGTTCGAACGCGAGTTCAACGATGATCTCGCCGTAATCGCACACGCCGTAGCCAAGTACGGCTTGCCTGCGAACCTGAAGCTCAGCGTTCACAGCGGTAGTGATAAGTTTTCGCTGTATCCGATCATCCGCCGCACGATCGCACGCACGGGTGCTGGCCTGCACTTGAAGACTGCAGGAACGACGTGGCTTGAAGAACTCATCGGCCTGGCCGAAGCGGGCGGTGAAGGACTTGCTCTGGCGAAGGACATCTACGCCTCAGCCTACGACCACATTGATGAGTTCTGCGCCCCGTACGCGTCCGTGATTGACATCAATCGCGCCAAACTTCCGACGCCAGCCACCGTGCAAAACTGGTCCGGCCAGAACTTCGCAAACGCCCTGCGTCACGTGCCAACTCATCCCGAGTTTAACGCCAGCTTCCGCCAGCTACTACACGTATCCTTCAAGCTGGCCGCGAAGAAAGGCGACAAGTACCTCAACCTGCTGAAGTCCAACGCCACCATCGTCGGCAAGAACGTGACGGAGAACCTCTACGACCGCCACATGAAGCCGCTGTTTGTTGGTTAGCGTTTCGTCAGCGCAGGTGGGCCGTCCGGGTTAGCATGGAAAGTAGGCCGGACAATCCTGTCCGGCTGTCAGACAGGATTGTCCGACCTACAACCTGTCACCTCGCTCTTGATGAGCCACTAATTGCCGAGCGACTCGATAATGGCAGCAGCCTGAGCACCCGCCGAAACATTGAACTTCGGACCGACGTCGTTGACGGTGGCAATCTGAAAGCCGCTGTCGAAGGCTGGACCGAGTTCCGCGTTCGTCAGTGGCTTGCCCGACGGATGAACGGGGTTTGCAATCACAATGCGGCGCGGCAGTGAAAGTGCCGCGATGTCGGCGACGTCGCCCACGTCGCGGAGAATTCCGGGGACCATGACACCGAGATGCTGTCCACGATAAGGCTCGGATGTGACATAGCTCGCCAATGATCCGACGGCGGCCACGCGTGTCACTCGTTCATCGAGCGCCGCAACGGACAGCGCCACCAATCCCGCTGAGCCGGTTCCGATCAGCGAGATATCCGGCTTGCCTTCAAAGCGGCTCTCGATGACATCCACCAGACGACGCACGTCAGTCAGCCATTGCCCCATGAGAGGATAACCCAACCACAATGACCACTCCGCCGAGTTGTGGTCAGGAGCGTTGCCAATCTTGTCGCCAGCCAGGGCGAGAGAACCGGTGGCTCGCAGATCCAGTGTGACCAGGTTCCAACCAAGCTTGCGCACTTCGGCAGCTAAGTCACTACGAGTGGCAGATTCCGCGCCGGCAAGATCCAGCAAAACGACAACTTTCGCCGCGTTCTTGCCGCGTTCGATCGTGACCGGCAGTTCAATACCGGGCTCAGGCTTAAGAGTGAATTTGTCACCAGCGGTCACAGCTTCGGGAGCAGTCTTCACAAACGAAGTACTGGCACCGAGCAATGCCTTTTCCAAGGCTGCTCGACGCTCTTCCTTCAGATCGATCCACAGATCTGAACTTTTTGCCGTCGGGCGAATCGCCGCGAGCCGCTTCGCTTCCTGGCCAGCAAATCGGGGGATCGTGATGAAATCATCTGGCCGCGAATCGCCGGGGAAGCAGCGCAGCATTTCGCGATCTTCGGGCTTGATCTCCGGCTCCTTGATCGGAGCGCCATCGCCCTCACCCTTCAGATGCTTCGTCATCCAGCCATACATGGCTTCGCGCATCGGCTCGTTGTAGTGATGACCCGACTCAATGATGGTGTGACGGACGAAATCCGGCTGTTGGCTCAGAGCGAAAATCGGCTTTGCGGCAGCAATCGACTTCGCAGCCGCCGCGACCGAAAACTGCGGCGCGTCTTTCGTCGCGCTGACCACCATTAAGCCGCGCGGTGCCGCCATTCCGAGAATGCCCCCCTCTTCGGTGAATCGCAACGCTCCTGGCACCACCTCGCACATGCAGCAGGCCGCGCCCAGATAAGCCTGATAATTCCCGACCGAGCACACAGGCACCACCGCCTTGAAGCGTTCATCGAAAGTACCGGCATACATCGTTTGATTACCGCCACCGCTGGCGCCGGTGATTCCGATGCGCGAGCCATCCACTTCAGGCCGCGACTGCAGGTAGTCCACCGCGCGCTGATTGTCATAGACCTGCATGCCAGATAGCGGCATACCGATTGGAAACAGCGTCGCGCCGGTCATCTCGCCGTGATATTCGCCCAGTGCCTCGCCGACTGCTCGCTCACCCGCACCAAATGCGTCGATGGCCAGCACAAAGAAGCCTAACTTCGCCAGCCCGATGCAACGTGACTGCACCACAGGATCTTGCTTGGCTCCCGACCAGTGACCGTGCACACAGAGCACGGCCGGCAACTTGCCCGCCTTATCCGGCACGTAAGCATTCGTCGTTGCCCACAGGCCGGGGCGCGTCTGAATGATGATCTTCTCAACGCGATAGCCGTCGCGCTGCAGTTCACCCAGCTTGCGAGGCTCCAGATCACAGTGTTCTTTCGGAAACCCGCCCCACGCAGCCGTCAGATGTTGCTTGAGCGCGGTTTTCTGCTGCTGCCAGTCCTGCAACGACTCAGGAGTTGCGTCCCGCGCTCGCAACTCCGCGGCCTTCGCGCGCACGTAACTCAAGAACTGGGAATCCGCCGCCTGAGCTGTCGTCGCTGCCAATACGCTCAAAACTTGAGCCAACATCCACACGCGTTTCATCGCACACTCTCCTGTGATCTGGAGCAGTTCTGTCGCCTACGGCGATACATCGTCGATTGAGCACGTCAGCGAATGTCGCCTGAGCCGTTTCCGGTCGGGAATGCTATGAAATGGTCATCCCGAACTGCTCGGTAACGCGGGCCGCAGTTTCCAAATTCGGCAGCAGGCACGGATGCTTGTACTGCTCGATACTGCCGCCGAGCCGCGATTGACGCTGTTGAGCAAACTCGCGCCAACTGCCTTCACGCAACGCTTGAATCACAGTGGGCGACAAACGCCCCGTCTGGCGCTTTTCACGATACTCGCAGTTGAGTTCCTGCAGGCGTTCATCCAGATGTTGTTCAAACGGCAGCCGTGCTTCCGACGGCGGCAAATCGGAACCTTCGATCAACAGTTGATATCGCGGTGGCTCACCCCATTTGGGCACCAAGGTGAAACAGGCGACTCGATGATTGAAGCGGCTGAGTGTCCCCTGCACGGCCTCCACGACCTGCGATTCCGATAACTTCTCACCCGTAATGTTCGAAATGTGTGCACCCTTATGCAGGAAGCGCAACTTCGGAGTCGTGCCCTCAAAGCCCACGCACTGCACGACGTCACAAATGTCGTAGCGGTAGAACCCCGAGGACGTCGTCAGCAGGATGTAATAGTTGCGACCTTCCTGGAGTTCGTGAGCCGGCAAAATCGTCGGTTTCTCGCTGCGATACTCATCTTCAGGGATGAATTCGAAGTAGTGCGTTGTGACATCCAGCACACCTCCGGATGATTCATCGGCGAATGGCAGAGTCATGCGGCCTTCGCTCGCGGAAAGACCGTGATCGCGGACCGGCAGATCACCGAACGCCTGCCTCAAACCAGGCAGGTAAGCCCCGCAACTGCCGCCCGTCCAGACCGCCAGCAACTGCAGTTCGGGCCAGATGTCGCCAGGCCGCAACGTTCCGACCTGCTCAACACATTGCTCGAGAAAGCGGGCTCGGTTTCGATCCGCTTGCCGAATACGCCGAGAGAGCAGTTCCACGACGGGAGCTGAGATGCTGTCACGGCAAGCCAGCGTGCCATCGTGAATATCGCGGATCAATTCGGCCTTCCGCTGATCGGCCATTTGAGCCAAATGAGTCAGCGTGCTGGGATTCGCTGTCGTGATCATGCCGATCTCAGGATCAGCAATCGCGAGCCGCAAAATGGTGTAATACTTCGCTTCCGGTTCGGAGATCTTCGCGACGCTGAATGGCAGCGTGTAGAGACGTTGCACGGCCTTGCGCTGCATGGCCGCCGCGAGACCGCTGATGTTTCCGCAAGGCGTGCCAGCATCGGTCGTGAAGCGGTGATAGTCACTGAACAACGTCAGCATCTTCAGGCGACTGAGCTTCGGATAGGCGTCGTACGCTTGAATTCCCCAGACCTGCCAGCCGCGACGGAAGGGCTCACGCTGATCGAGGCTCCCGGCGAA
>CAYLTY010000201.1:0-15775 GCA_964386705.1 uncultured Planctomycetaceae bacterium | reverse complement strand
TCTCCCCGAAGGGGCGAGGGGAGCAATGGCTAGTACCATCTCTCACGAAGATGGACTGAGAGATTTGCTCACGACGGCTCCTCTTCCCACCCGCAATGTGCAGGACAACTTGTCGGACATCGCGGCTGAGGTTGCTGCCAACAACACCGGCGTGAAGCAACTGCTGGATCTCGTGGACCGCTATTCGTTGCCGGTCGTGCAGGCTTACATGCGACACATCCAGCGGGCGGCTTGTGAGAAGATGCGTCGAGCACTCGCCGCGATGCCGGACGGCGAATACTCCTTCACGGATCATCTCGATGACGGCTCGCCGATTCAGGCGACGATCACGATCAAGTGCGACGCGGCCACCGTCGACTTCACCGGCACGGGGCCGGTGCTGCGGACATCGAACCTCAATGCGAATCGAGCCATCACCACAGCCGCGACGTTGTATGTCTTCCGGTGCTTGATCAATGAGGACATCCCGCTCAACAGCGGCGTGCTGGAGCCGGTTGAGATCATTTTGCCCGAATGCTTGTTGAACCCGCCCAGTGCTCCCGATGCGCGCAATTGTGTGGCCATCGTCGGCGGCAACGTGGAGACATCGCAGCGAGTGGTGGATGTGCTGCTCGGTGCTCTGAAGCTGGCGGCGGCCAGTCAGGGAACGATGAACAACCTGACGTTCGGCGATGGCACGTTCGGGTATTACGAAACCATCTGCGGCGGCAGCGGAGCGACTCGCGACTCGGATGGAGCTGACGCGGTTCACACTCACATGACCAACACGCGACTGACGGATGCCGAAGTCATCGAGCGGCGTTACCCCGTCCGCGTGCATGAATTCTCGATCCGCAAGGGTTCGGGCGGAGCCGGACAGCATCGCGGCGGCGACGGCATCGTGCGACGCATCGAATTTCTTAAGCCGCTGAAGGTCTCCCTGCTGACGGAGCGGCGCGGACCTTACGCCCCCTTCGGGCTGGAAGGCGGTTCATCCGGAGCTTGCGGCGAAAATAGTTTGACTCGCGCGACAACTGGTCAGACCGAAAGCCTGCCGGGTAAAGTGCAACTCGAAGTCGCGGCGGGGGATGTGCTGACAATCAAAACCCCCGGCGCCGGTGGTTGGGGGACAGCTCCGTGACACGCGTCTGAGTCATCGCAGGTGTTGAGTGACATGCTGGCGGTCGACAGGCGCGATGACTCCACGTTCCGTGATGATGCCAGCAATCAGCGCGGCGGGAGTGACATCGAAGGCGGGATTCCAGACGTTCACGGAATCGGGGACGGTCTGTTTGCCGAAGCCGTGAGTGATCTCAGCGGCCGACCGTTCTTCGATGGGGATGCCCGCGCCGGAATCGAGTGTTAGGTCGAACGTGCTGGACGGTGCCGCGACGTAGAACGGGATGCCGTGAGCTTTCGCCAGCACGGCGACCGAGTACGTACCCACCTTGTTGGCGACGTCTCCGTTGGCGGCGATCCGGTCGGCTCCGACGACCACCGCAGAGACTTTGCGATCACGCATTAGCAACGCGGCCATCGAGTCACAAACGACGGTCACGGGAATGCCGCGCTGGTGGCATTCCCAGGCAGTGAGCCGTGCTCCCTGCAGCAGCGGCCGGGTCTCGTCAGCGAAGACTTGAAGTTTCTTGCCAGCCGCGACAGCTGCGAAGATGACGGACAGTGCCGTCCCGTCTCCGGCTGTCGCCAGACCGCCTGCGTTGCAGTGAGTCAGTACGCCGCCGCGATCGGGCATCAACGCCGCACCGTGCTGGCCCATCGCTGTGCACATCTTGCGGTCTTCCGCCTCAATCGCCTGAGCCTCGTCCAGCAGGCGGCGAGCAATCGCGGCCGGTGTCTCGGTTGGAAGGCTGGCGGCAACGTCACGCAGGCGGTCCAGTGCCCAGAACAGATTGACCGCAGTCGGCCGGCTGGTCGCGAGATACTGCAGGACATGTTGTAGTCTGGTGTCGAACTCGGGGCGGGCGGCTTTCAGAAAATCCTGAATCCCGACGATCACTCCGTAGGCCGCAGCGCAGCCGATCGCGGGAGCTCCCCGCACGCGCAAGGCACGAATCGCCTCCCAGACCTGCTCAACGGTTTGCAGGTCGATTTCGACAAACTCGCCGGGCAATCGAGTCTGGTCGATCAGCCGCAAGACGCCGGGAAGATCGCCGATCCAACGCAAAGTCGCAGGCTGAGCCATCGTGAACTATTCCGAAAAGACGAGGTAACGAACGACGCCGAGTTGTAGCTCAAGTTCGCGTTGCGGGACCCTCAACGGCGGCAAGATGACGGGGCGAACTACTCCGCGGCGACTGTTCAGCGGGTAGTTCGGGCGGGAGACACGCGACTTCTCAAAACATTGAGTGATCGGTCTAGGACTGTCTTCCGATAAGTGGTATGAGGCCGCGCGCGAGTACGTTCATCTTCATGCGTCATCATCTCGAATTCCTGTCGGCAGCGCGTTCCTCGCCACCACCTCTCTGCTTCACATCATCTGGATTCTCACATCTCGTCTGCGGGCCAAGTCGTCGCAGTTCTCCGTGAGATCTCTGCACCCACGTTTAGCCGCTGAGTCAGTCTCATCGCACCACTGCGCCGCGAACTCCGTGTTTTTACGGAGGGGAGCCGGTTATGAGCGCCGTTCGAGTTGATGCTCAGCGCGACTGGTCTGCGCTGATGGTGCCTACGCAACCGGTGTGGGACGCTCCCCACGAACCCTGGCACGATTCCTATTCGCCCGGCGTTCCGCCCGGCATCGACTTTCAGCCGCTGCGCGTCGAACAACTGCTGCTGCGAGCGGCGGATACGTTCCCGGACCGGATCGCGGTGCGGTACTTCGCAGCCGCCTGGAGTTATCAGAAACTGCTGGATCAGGTGCAGCGCGTCGCCGCTCATCTTTCGGCCAGCGGCATCCGGGCGGGCGATCGCGTGATGCTGGTCCTGCCCAACTGTCTGGAGTTTGTGGCTTTGTGGTTCGGACTCCATTGGATCGGGGCCGAAGTCGTGCCCGCGAATCCGCTGCTGTCCGCTCCGGAACTGGCCGCTCTGGCCAAGAAGTGTCATGTCAAAGCAGTCGCGGGCATCGACGTGCGTTTGAAGAACGTCGCCGAGATGACCCGCATCGCCGACGTTCCGTTGCTGATCGTGGCCAGCCTGTCGCCCTACCTGCCGCTTTACATGCGGTTGCCTTATCAGTTGCAGAAGCTGCGGCAGGGGCGGTGCCGCGTGACTCCGGAAACCCGAGTCATCAAGTTTCATGAACTCGTCGAAGGTGGCGTGCGGATCGAGAATCCGCTGCTGCGAGATGTCGATCAACCCGCCGTGCTGCAGCCAACCGGCGGCACGACGGGAACTCCGAAAGTCGCCGTCCTGACACACCGCAACCTGTGCGCGAATGTGGCTCAGCTGCACGTCTGGTGCGGCATGAAACCAGGCGTCGAAACCTTTTTGTCGGTGCTGCCGTTCTTCCATATTTATGGGGCAACGTGCGCGATGCTGTCGCCGCTGGCGGGCGGCTCTACGTTATTACTGCAGGCCCGCTTCGATGCTTCGCGAACTCTGGCTCTGCTGCAGAAGTGGAAGGCCACAACGGCGTTGCTGGTGCCGTTCATGATGGCCTCCCTGAACGAGGAAATGCGTCGCAAGGGCACTCGGCTGCAGCATTTGAAGATCTGCATGTCCGGCGCGTCGCCGTTGAGTTCTCAAGTGGCGAAAGAGTTTCAGGCACTGACTGGAGCCGCCATCGCAGAGGGTTTCGGGCTGTCCGAAGCGTCGCCCGTGACTCACTCCAATCCGATGGATGGTAGCGGCAAGATCGGCAGCATCGGCCTGCCGCTGCCCAACACCGAGGTTCGCATCGTCGATCTCGAGACCGGCCGGCGGGATGTCGCAGATGGCGAAGTCGGCGAACTGATCGTGCGTGGTCCGCAGATCATGCGGGGCTATCTGGACGATCCGGCCGAAACTGCAATCGCCTTACGAGACGGCTGGCTGTTCACCGGCGACCTGGTGCGCGCCGATGCGAACGGCTTTTTCCAGATCGTGGATCGCAAGAAGGACATGCTGAAGTCGGGCGGTCTGAACGTGTATCCGACCGAAGTTGAGCACGTCGTCCTGCAACATCCGGCGGTTGCCCGTTGTGCCGTCGTGGGTGAGGCCGACCCCAAATACGGCGAGGTCGTGGTTGCCTGGGTGGTTCTGAAGCCGCACGCCACTCTTTCGACGGAAGAGCTGCGGGAGTTCTGTCGGCACGAGCTAGCGTCCTACAAGCTGCCGAAAATCGTTCGATTGTGTGAATCGCTGCCAGAAAACTTCCTCGGCAAGGTGCGCCGAGTCGAACTGCGCGGCCGCGCGGCTTGAGCGTCGTCGCAGGCGCGAGTCCACCTGCGAAAGCCCTATTGCCCCAGTTCTGGTCCCGGCTAATACTCTGCCGGGCGGAAAGCCGGGCATGGATGGCCGGGCTGCGCTCGTCGGCTTCTCTTCTCTCACCATGGATGGTTAGGGACGCATGTGGAACTGGATGCGTCAGCGGCTTTGCCCCGATCTGGCTATTGATCTGGGGACGGCGAACACGCTTGTCAGCGTGCAGGGTGAAGGTGTCGTGTTGAACGAGCCCTCGGTCGTCGCGCTTCAGAAGGGCACGCGCCGAGTACTCGGTAAGGGCGTCGCCGTAGGCAAGCTGGCGAAGCAGATGCTGGGCCGCACTCCCGAATCAATCACGGCCGTGCGACCATTGCAGGATGGCGTCATCACGGACTTCGAGCTGTGCGAGGTCATGCTGCGCTACTTTATTCAGAAGGCCAGCCGGCATGTGCGTGGCATGCGTCCACGAGTCATCATCGCCATTCCCGGCGGAATCACGCCTGTTGAGAAAAGGGCGGTATTTAATAGTGCGGAACGTTCGGGTGCCGGACGCGTATTCCTGATCGAGGAATCGAAAGCCGCCGGAATCGGCGCAGGGCTGCCGATCTCCGAGCCAATGGCCAGTATGGTCTGCGACATTGGCGGCGGAACGTCAGACGTCGCGATCTTCAGCTTAGGCGAGATCGTGGTCGCGGAAACTGTGCGCGTCGCTGGTGACGAACTCGACGAAGCAATCGTCGAGTATCTGAAACAACACTTCAGCTTGAAGATCGGCTCGCAGACTGCTGAGCAGATCAAGCTGCGTCTCGGCAGCGCGTTCCCGTTGGAGCAGGAGCTGACCTCCGAAGTCCGCGGGCTCGACACCATCAGCGGCGTGCCTCGCAAAGCCGTGGTGACGAGCGAAGAAATCCGTGAAGCGCTGAAACCGCCGCTGGCCTCGATCATCGCGTGTGCGAAGTCGGCGATTGAGCGCTGCAAGCCGGAACTCGTCTCGGACATTGTGGACAACGGTTTGGTGCTCACGGGCGGCGGGGCGTTGCTGCGCGGTCTGGATCGGCTGATGCAGGAGCAACTCGGCGTCCCGGTGCGAGTGGCCGACGAGCCGTTATTCACGGTTGCTCGCGGCGCGGCGATTTGCCTGGAACACCTCAACGAGTGGCGCGACCGCTTCGATACCGGTGACCGCGCTGCCTGAAGTCTTTGAACGGCCGTTGAACGGAAAGTGGATTCATGTACTCGGGCTCGCACAGCACTGCGAACAAGGCACTTCTGGCATCACTCGGGGCTGGAATCCTGCTGTGCTGCCTGCCTGCCTCTGCCACGAATCAGGTGCGCGAGTTGGCTCGTCTACTCCTGCTGCCCGGCCAGAAGGGAGCACTCGCGGCTCTCGAACGAACTCGAACAGCCGCGACATCGTTATTAAGTTCCGAACTGCAGAAGCAGCAGGCAGAACTTGCGAGCTTGAAGTCCGAACTGCGCGAATCAAAAACGCGGGAACAGCAAGCACTGCTCATTGCGACGAACGCTCAGCAGCAACTGGCCGACGCACGCCGTCAACCGCCTCAGGTACAGGTCACCAAAGGTGAGCCGCTGTTCGCCCTGCGAGCGATCGAAGCGCATGTCGTAGGTCGCGAACTGGCTGGAATGTGGCGAGCCAAACGCATTGTCGATGCCGGTTCGAAAGCCGGCGTGCAAGACGAGCAATGGGTGGTTGATGGCTCCTCGCTGGCGGTCGATCAAGGCGAAGTTCAGAACGTGGCGCCCGGTCAAATGGTCTTCGCCGGGCGCACGATCGTGGGCCGCATCGCCGAATCGGGACAGCACGTCAGCTCGGTGGAACTCATCACCGATCGACGTTTCCGGGCGCAGGCCAAGATCGGTCGGCGAAGCGGCAACCGCATTCAGTTCTCAAGCGTCGGGCTGCTGGAAGGCGACGGCAACGGTCAGTGCCGAATGAAGCTGCCGGACGCTGCCGAGTCCGTGGCCGTGGGCGACTACGTGTATTCGGTGCCGACCGAAACATCCTTCGAGGCACCCATGCTGTTTGGCGAAGTCATCGCGGCACATCAGAACTCGCTGCAGTGGGAAATCGTCGTCAAACCGGCGGCCGATCCGGCTCAACTGCGAACAGTGCAGGTCCTGACTCCGGTGCTGAACCCCGAACGACTCATCGGTCGCAAGTAAGGAGCTTCAGATGCTGCGATTGCTGGTCGTCGGCGTGGCGAGCTACCTGGCTTTGGTGGCCGAAACGACTTGCCTGCGCGAGCTGCTACCCGAGATGTCAGCTCCGCTCTGCGTGTGGGGTCTGCTGCCGCTGTTGGCTGCTTCATCCAATGGCGCCGGGCCAGTGCTGATCGCCGCCGGACTCGGTCTACTGGTCGATGCGTCCGGTCCCGGCCCGCTCGGAGTTGCCGTGTGCATCAGCTCCGCAACGACATCGTTGCTGCAACGGTTCGTCAGCCTCGACTCACTGTCCTCTGCCGTACGCGTCGGACTGATGAGTTCTGCTACCGCCACGCTGCTGGGCATGGCGTCGTTCGTCGCCAGTTCACTCCTGACCCCCGGACCGGTCGAGCCTTCAGCGCTCTTCTGGCAGCTCGGTGCCGGTGCGCTGCTGGCTGGAACCTGGTCCGCTGCCGTCTCGCGACTGATCAGTCCGCGGCACTAAGCCTCAGCAGTTGGTCGAACGACAGCACGAAGCTCTCGTTACGAACGTCAGCCGGGTCGTTCACGATCACGTTCGAGCCTTCACCGCCCGAGATCGTGTCCGAGCCGCCGTTACCATTGATGGCGTCATCGCCGTCTTCGCCCAGGAGAATGTCGGCACCGGCACCGCCGATGAGCGAATCGTTGCCGTCGCCTCCCACGATCGTATCGTTGCCAACGCCACCCACGACGTTGTCGTCACCATCGCCGGCCTGAATAGCGTCGTCACCATCACCGCCATCGATTGTGTCCTGACCATCACCGCCATCGATCGTGTCATTGCCCTCGCGGCCCTGAATCAGATCGTTGCCGTGATCACCTCGCAGCTTGTCGTTGCCACCGCCACCGTTCATGACGTCGTCGTTGCGTCCGCCATCCAGAGTGTCATCACCCGCATTGCCCAGCAGCGTGTCGAGGTCGTTCTGGCCTTCGAGACGATCGTTACCAAGATCACCAATCAGGATGTCGCTGCCAGCACCACCAAGTGCGGTATCGTTGCCAGCACCGGCCTGAATGCTGTCGCTGCCAGCACCACCGTCGATCTGATCGTCGCCGTCACCGCCGTTGAGCTGATCAGCTCCGCCTTCGCCGAGGATCGAGTCGGCACCCGCATCGCCGTTGGTGGTATCATCGCCATCACCGCCACGGATCGTGTCTTCGCCGCCACGGCCATTCAACACATCGTTACCCGTGCCACCGAAGATCTCATCGCCGCCTTCGCTGCCCGTGATGGTATCGTTACCAGCATCACCATTGAGCTGCAGCCGAACATCTCCAATCAGTGCACCCGTCGCATTGATGACATCGTTATCGGTGCCAGTATTCACGATCAACACCGTGGTGCCAATCGCGTTGATACTGCCAATATTCACGCGATCGGAACCGCCAAGAGTATTGAGCACAATCTGCTCAACCGGGCTGCCAACTTCCTCATCGGGACCGACGATCGTCAGCGTCGAAGCACCCTCGGTAATTGTCAGCCTGCTGTTGGATTGACCGATGGTATAGATCTGCCCCGAATTATCACCGGTGACAACGACACCATCCTGCCCATCGCTGGCGTCAAGAATATCTGACCCATCTGCAGCGCCGCGCCAGTTCAACTGATCGTCACCAGCTCCGCCGTTGAGAGTATCAATGCCGCCTTGACCGTTCAGTGTATCGTTGCCGTCTTCGCCATTCAGCAGGTCGGCACCCGAACCGCCGTAGAGCACGTCGTCACCTCTGCCAGCAAACACGACGTCGTTTCCGTTGCCGCCGACGAGCGTATCATTGCCAGTCTCAATTCCGCCCAGATCATCGCCGTAGACAAGATTGTTACCCAACCCACCATCGACGTAGTCGTCATCCGCTCCGCCGAAGACCGTATCGTTAGCGCCCTGACCGTACACACTGTCGCTGCCGTCGCCTCCGTAGGCCGTATCAAGCCCGGCTCCGCCGTAGATCATGTCATCGCCACCGCCGGCCGCGAGCGAGTCGTCACCCAGATCGCCAACCAGCAAGTCGTTCTCGAATCCGCCGGTGAGGGTGTCATTACCATCGCCACCCATGATTGTGGCACTGCCGGCGTTGGAAACCACAAAGATATCATAGATGAGGTTATCAATCGCAAATCGAGGGCCACCAACTGACACTGCCACCGCACTAAAATCGAGAACTAACCTGCGGATTGGCGTGCCAGTGTAGCTGTACTGCCCCTCAGCGAAGCTGAGCTGAACTGTCAGTGGAACTCCCGAAGAGTCAACTGCCACGAGGTTTGAGTCAAAGGCTGTGACTTGTAAGCCGGATCCGATGGGGACTTGCAAGTCTCTCGCGACGCCAAAGGAAACGGCCGAAACCGGTGACGCAAAATCGATAGTCAAGACACCACTTGCGTTGCCTTCCAGAACACCACCACTCAGATTCACAAACCCGCCACCACCAACATTCCTGTTGTAAAAGGCATCCCCGGAATCCACACCATTGATCTTGAAGTCGAAGGTCACATCTCCCACCGTGAGATCATCCACAGGCTGCATCGGCAACTCATCAAACGTAATGCTTTGAATCAGGCTCGGAGTAGTAATGCTGACTTTGGCAGGAGCTGTTGTTGAGGCTGCTGTAACTGCGGGTCCGGCGGGAGTAGCAGGCAGCTTGTAGGGACTGAAGTAATCCTGCCAGTGACCGCTCGGTGAGGTTGCCGGGACGCCAACAACGGGCGCGCGACTTGGTCGGTTGAAATCGCCCTTGATCCGCGGAATGCGCGGGCCGACCACATTGGTGCCAGATGTCAGGTATGGTTCCGCCGCGCCATAGTTTACTTGATATCCAAGATCCTCGAATTGGCCAATTGTCACTCGACTGACTGGGTTGATCCCCGGGTCAAGGAACGGCGACATCAATTCATTGAGGAAGACGCTCTCGCGCCAGTGAGCGTCATTCGATCCGGGCCCCGCGTTGCCTTCGATCGGGACTGAAGTTCCGGTCTGGCCGAAGCGTGCATTATATTCAGTCAGGGCGCTAGGCCCGATGTATTGCGGATTTGTGGTCCCTGCATTCACCAGCAATCCCAGATTGGACCAGATTGTACCGAAGCCCAGCACGTGCATCATTTCGTGTGTGATGGTATCAATCAGTTGACCAGTTGCTTCAAGAGACGTCAGGTCGGCGGTATCAAATTGCATGATACCTGCAAAAGGCAGGAACGTGCCGCCACGCAGACCTGTCGGTCCCGCCTGACCCAGGATGCCATTCACGCCATCAATGAAGACACCGCTGGCATCAATGATAACGTCGTCTACGAGTCCCAGGCCGGGCACAGCGATGTCTGGCACGTCGCCAATAATCATCTGCTGAATACGCAGGGCTGCCAGCGTAAACGCCCCCTGCTGACTCGGAGTCAGTCCACCGGAGAACGTGATATCAATATTGAACGCACTTGGTGGGGGAGCATCGTTGTCGATGATCGTTCCAGTCGCCTGGTCGTCGGCGATGGTCGCACCGATCGCGTTGCTCAAACGAACTCGGAACGTCTCATCCTGCTCGGACGTGTCATCACCGAAAACAGTGAGCGTCACCAATTGCGAAGTAACGCCGGGAGCGAAGACCAGCTTCCTGGTGCCGCCTTCGACATCCGTGCCCAGCGTGGCGGTGATTGACTCGACCGTAACGTCCACGCTCGTGGTCACGGGCAATTCAAAGGCCAGGCGCACAATGAAGCTGATCGTTGTGGTACCACCAGCGTCGGCTTCGTCGATCGTGGCGTCGCCGATCGAGAACGAGGCTTCAACCACACTGATGCGATCATTGCCGGTTTGACCCATCAGCAGGTCGGCACCGCCGTTGCCGCGAATGGTGTCATCACCACTGTTACCGAACACGGTATCGTCGCCCGTGCCTGTAGCACCGGTGCCCTGGTCGCCGAAGATCTGGTCGTTACCGCCGCCGCCGAAGATGGAGTCGTTACCGTCTTCGCCAAACAGCAAGTCCTGGCCGGAATCGCCCTGAATCGTGTCGTTGCCGTTGCCGCCGGTGATGCTGTCGGCGCCGTAGTTGCCGTTAACGAAGTCACCGTCCGCACCACCGTTGAGAGTGTCGGCTCCATCACCACCTTCGATGGAATCCTGACCAATCTGACCATCCACGACGTCGTTGCCGTCGCCACTCAGAATCGTGTCGTCACCGATGCCGCCGGTGATGGTGTCATTGCCGTCGCCACCCAGCAGCACCTGGCCCACGTTGAACGTACCCGTGGCATTGTTGATGACGTCGTCACCGTCGCCGCCATCGAGGGTGTCTTCAAAACTGGCACTGCCGATAACCGTGTCGCGACCGTTGCCGGCATCGACGTTGATCTGCAGCGGGTCGCCAGTAACAGGATCCTGGAAGGTGAAGTTGGCCGCAGTAACGGCACTCAGATCGATCAGGTTGTCACCCTGTCCGGCGCGAATCGTCAGGCCCCGCAACTGACTGGCATGAATCGGAGTGACACCCGTCGTCGGGATGCCATTCACCAACACCTGCACATTGCCGTTGCTCGAATTCACCCCAATGGCGATGGCTTCATCGCCGTTGGCGACGACTTGCAGGTTACCTCCGGCCACCAGCGTGGAGACCGAGAGGTAAGCTCGCTCTTCCAGAGACTCGGTGCGCCCCGCGCGGCTTCTCGTCGCCCGACGCTTCTGAAGTTCCAGCATCTGACGTACGCGATCGAGCCATGAGACCTTTGGCATGTTCTCTTCCCTGAGTTCCCCAACCTGGCCGCAAATCGAAGGCTCAACTTCGAGCGTGAAGCACCGAAATGAGGACTCTCATCAAGTCCACTCTCGGCGTTCCTGAATGGCTCGAAGCCGTGCGTCACGACGTCCTTGTCGCTCGGCAAGCCCCCTTCGATCCGCAGAAACAGCGGTACTGCTACGACTCTATCGACCGGCGTATTCGGCACGTCTGATAGAACCATGCCGGAACGGCAGAGAAACCCGGCCCCACGCACTCTTCGATATCCGCAAGGATTGCGCAGATTGCCAAGTCGATCGCCGACCCTACCTGCAGGCATCCACGGAACCGCGGCAATTGCCGAGATCGCTTCAAGTCATCATGCCGAGCCCAGAACTTGAGTTCGAAAGATGGGCAGCAGATTCTTGTGGCAAGTTTTTGCGGCCGCCTCGGGGTCGTAGCCCGGTTTGCCGGAGACCATGCCGCTGACCTCGCAGGAGATGTCGCCGGTGTAACCACCCGCTTTGAGCAGCTTCAGGATGGTTGCGTAGTCGATGGTGCCGGCCTCGCCGGGCAGCACGAAGCTGGCTTTGCCGTCTTTCTGAACGGTGTCTTTGACGGCCACATGGCCAATGAAGGGGAGGGCTTCCTTGAGCGATGCTTCGAGCGGAATGTCGCGGAACACGTAGTGGCTGTAGTCGTAGACAATCTTCACCCACGGAGCCTGACCGATCTGCTTGACGAGCCACACGCCCTCGTCGGGCTTGGACATCGCCCCGCCGCGGTGAGGCTTCACGCAGGTGACAACACCCATCTCACGGCCGAGTTTCACCCAGTCGCCGACGCGGTCGACGTAAAGAGCCTTCTTGTCGTCCCAAGTACCGCCGCCCAGCACGGTTTGCAAAACGGGAGGCTGGTCGCCACCCAACGCGCGAGCCAGCTCAAAGACTCCCTTCAGACGTTCCAGTTGCAACTTGTGCTCTTCTGCGGTGACTGCCGGAAAGAGGTGTTCCATCAGCGCGGTCAGTCGCAATCCGGTTTTCGCCAGGATGCCTTTGATCGCAGTGCGCCGGGCGGCGCTAAGCTTCGCTGGAGTCGAGTCCCACTCCGGCTGCACACAGATTTCGACAGCTTCGAACCCGATTTCGGCCGTCAGTTCCAGAGCGCGTTCGGTGGTCAGCGACTTCATGCCGTAGGTGCTGAAACCCAGCGTCATTCGGTCCGTGATAGGTTTGCGGTCGGCTCTGGCGGGTGACAATGGCAAGCCAGCGGTCAGCAGGGCGGCGGTGCCGTACTTCAGAGCGGAGCGTCGGGAGAGTTGCATGGCGAAACCTCTAAAGAGCGCCTGAGCGGAATCCGTTATGTTCCGCACGTCTTCTGATGGACCGCTCGCCGCGATTCAAGGCCGCGCAACCTTTTGGTCGCGGCCAGTGTCTCTAACGAGGTCACTGGCTTGAGGTCGTCTCTAACGCTGCTGGAACAACATGCTGTCTGCGATTGAGCTTCTGGGAGTGATTTCATCAGCCATTTATGGCGTTCTGCTGGCGCGACGGAACCATTTTGACTTCGTGGGCGTACTGACCCTGTCTTTCATTGTGGCTTTCGGTGGTGGCACGCTCCGCGACGTCATGCTGGACCGCCATCCGCTGTTCTGGATTCAGTACGACCACTTCGCCTTGATCGTGTTTGTGCTCGCGCTAATCGGTTCAGCGCTGAAGCGGTGGCCAAACTGGCTGGAGAAGGGTCTTTTCCTTCCCGATGCGCTCGGCATGGGCTTTTTCAGCATCGTCGGGGCGAACCACGCTCTGAACGCGGGCACGACGCCGTTTGTGGCATCTTTGTTCGGAGTCATCACGGGAACCTTCGGCGGCGTGATTGGCGACGTCGTCTGCAATCAGGTGCCGAATCTGTTTCGCCCGACGACGCCGCTCTACGCCACGTGTTCGTTCCTGGGTTGCTGGGTCTATCTGCTGCTGGGGATGGCCGGGGTCGCCGAGCCCATCACGTTGTGGTCTGGCACGTTGACGATTGTGGTGTCGCGACTGGCGGCGCTGCGCTGGAATTTGCGTCTGCCACCGACCAGTGGACTGCCGAGCCAGTGGACTTCGTAACGGCGGCAAACACGCAAACAATCGAAACTCTGGCGTCAGGCGACCCGCAGCCCGTAAGTTGTGCGGTGACGAATCGTTCTGCGCGGGACTTGCTCCTAACCGCCGCGACAGAACACCCGCGAACATCTGCGAGTTTCAAGCATGTCGAAGTTGTTGAGTGCTTTCCTCTGCCTGCTGGCCTTGGCGTCTACTGCCTGGGCGGCTCAGCCGATCGACTTCGAGAACGACATTATTCCGGTGCTGACGGCCGGCGGATGCAATTCTGGTCCCTGCCACGGCAAGTCACGCGGCCAGAATGGCTTTGCCCTTTCACTCTTCGGATTTGACACGGATTTTGACTATGGGGCGTTGGCGAACGAGGCCCGCGGCCGCCGCATCTTCGCGACGTCTGCTGAGCGCAGTCTGCTCCTGCTGAAACCGCTGGGACAGATGCCGCATGGCGGCGGACGACGACTGGAACTCGGCACGCCCGAGTACGAACTGCTCAAACGCTGGATCGAAGACGGGATGCCGCGGCGTCAGCCGAACGCGCCGAAACTCACCAAGGTGACTGTCGCTCCGACCGAACGTAGCATGAAGGCTGATGAGCGTCAGCAGCTCACGGTGACGGCTCACTACTCAGACAATACGACACGCGATGTGACTCGGCTATCGGCGTTTCAATCGAACGAGAGCGCGATTGCCGGAGTCGACAAGCACGGCTTGGTCAGCACGACAGGCGTGACGGGCGAAGCGGCGATCATGTCGCGTTACATGGGCGGGATCGCGGTGACGACGATCGCCGTCCCGCTGCAGACTCCTGTTGCCGCCGAGACCTATTCCGCGTTGCCGAAGCACAACTACATCGACGAGTTCGTGTGGAAGAAGCTGGCTCGACTGAACCTGACGCCCTCCGACCCGGCCCCCGAACATGCCTTCTTGCGTCGTGCGTACATCGACATCATCGGCCGGGTTCCCACGCTGCAGGAGACTCACGCTTTTCTGGATGACAAGTCACCGGAGAAGCGGGCTCAACTGGTTGATCGACTGCTGGATTCACCCGAATACGTTGATCACTGGTCGAACAAGTGGGCCGACCTGCTGCGTCCGAATCCGTATCGCGTCGGCATCAAGACAACCTTGAACTACGACGCCTGGATTCGCGATGCGTTTCGCAAGAACAAGCCGTATGACCAATTCGTGCGCGAGTTGGTCACGGCGAAAGGCGGCACGTGGAGGAACGGTGCCGTGACGCTGTTCCGCGATCGACGATCGCCGGACGAAATCACCACCATCGTCAGCCAGTTGTTCCTGGGCATTCGACTGGAGTGCGCCAAGTGCCATCACCATCCCAACGAAGTCTGGAGCCAGGATGACTTCTACGGACTGGCCGCGTACTTCGCGAAGGTCGGCCGCAAGGGAGTAGGACTGTCGCCGCCAATTTCCGGCAGCGAAGAGTTTGTCTTCGCGGGCAAGTCAGGAGCGGTGAATCACCCCATCACCGGCAAAGCGATGGAACCCAAGCCGCTGTTTGGCTCGGCACCCGTTGGGGCTGATGTGGAAGATCCGCGCGAAGTCTTCGCGGACTGGCTCACGTCCAAAGACAACGCCTTCTTCCGGCAAGTGATCGCGAACCGTGTTTGGGCCGACATTATGAGCCGCGGGTTGACCGATCCCGTCGATGACCTGCGCGGCTCGAATCCGCCTTCGAATCCGGAACTGCTCGAAGCACTCGCCGTCGACCTGCGCGATCACGGCTACGACCTGAAACACCTGATTCGCCGCATCTGCAACTCGTATGTTTATGGACTGAGTTCTCAGGCGAACTCCACCAATGTGACCGACACGCGCAATCATTCGCGTTTCTATCGGCAGCGGTTGCGAGCGGAAGTCTTGCTCGATTCGGTGTCGCAGATCACCGGCGCTGCGGAGAACTTCGCAGCGATGCCGCCGGGTTCACAGTCGCGGCAGTTGTGGTCACACCGCATTGATTCATTGTTTCTCGACGCCTTCGGCCGTCCGGACCCCAACCAGGACCCGCCCTGCGAACGCACGCCCGACACGACGATCGTGCAGGCTTTGCACCTGATGAACTCACAGAGTCTCTACAACAAGGTCACTTCCGACTCCGGCACCGCCGCGACGTTGGTCGCCAGCAAGAAGCCGCCCGAGGAACTGGTCAACGAACTCTACCTGACGGTCTATTCGCGCTACCCCAGTGCGGAAGAAAAGACCGTCGCTGTCGAGTTCCTCAAACGCGACCTCAACGCCTTGCGGAAGTCGGTTCAGGACCTCGTCTGGGCGATGCTCAACACGCCCGAGTTCGTCTTCAAGCATTGAATCGTCGCCGCAGCCAATAGAGTTCTGAATGGCCGAACAATGTTTACTAAGCCGCACTCTGATATTTGCGCCGGGAGGGCGAGGCTCCTGCCGAGCCGCAT
>CAYLTY010000200.1:0-15854 GCA_964386705.1 uncultured Planctomycetaceae bacterium | reverse complement strand
CCCTCGCGCACGATCTCGATGACGTCGTTCTCCATATCACGCTTGACCTGCTCGTAGTTGAGGATGTCAGACAGGGCATCCAGCAGGGGACGCAGATATGGATTGACCTTGGCCAGCATGTCGCCGGGAAGAAAACCCAGTTTCTCGCCAGCTTCGACGGCAGGGCGGACGAGCACGATCTTTCGAACCTGCTCCGATCGTAGAGCGTGGATGGCCATGGCGACCGAAAGATACGTCTTTCCGCAGCCAGCCGGTCCTGAGCAAAAAATCAGATCGTTCTCGCGGATCGCATCGACATAGACCTTCTGGCCCTCGGTTCGGGGGACAACGCGCTTGGCATGCTCGAACAAGTCTATCGGTGCTGCCTGCAACCGCTTGCCGTTGCTGCCGCTGGAATGGACGCTGTCTGGGTTCGAACTCTGATGACTCCCCGCGCTGTGTCGCGACAGGATGCGTTCAACTTCGGAACTCTCCAGCCCGCCGTGGCGGCGGATAATCGCCTGTAGTTCGGAGAACACCTTCAAGCCTGCGCTGACTTTGGATGGATCGCCGGAGATTCGGACTTCATCGCCGCGAATGACGACCTGCACGCCCATGCGATCACGCACCAGGCGGAGGTATTCGTCGTGTGATCCGACCAACGAACGGATCTGGTCGGGACTGTCGAACTGCAATGATTCGTGTGTCATCCAAGTCCTCGAAGGGAAAAAGACCGGGGCGTCCATCCACGTCTCCGGAACTTCATCTCCATCATAAATTGGTACGTGTGATTCAGGGAGTCGGTGGTCCGATTTTGCAGCGATTCGGTAATCCGACCCGCTGGGGGCGGCATCAAAGGGCATCAGCCGATACTTGCGGACACCTGGTTCTTGAACCCGGTTCCGCCGCTCTGTTGTTTCTACCAATTTCTTCGGCACCGTCCGTTATTCACGTTCCTGATGATGACAACTTCGGCCATTGAACCAGATCATGTTCCCACCTGTCTGATCAGCGTGACGTAATTTTTGTCGCCAGCTTTGCGACCGTCGCAGTTTTTGCTGCCACAAGAATCGTCTGCCTCAATTTCTTCCGCAGGATCAAAATCTTCGGAAGAACTGGTGCGACCGTTGCCGATCTGAGAGGGATTCGTTTTCCTCGCGTTTGCTTCAGAACAACTTTGCTGCCTGCCAGAACTCACATGTCCGCTTTTTTGCCCGCGTCGAACCCCACCGACACCCCCACGTCTCGCAAACTTCGCAACAACCTGCATCTCAGCACCGCTGACGCCACCACGTTTAACGTGATGGTCGGACTCGGCGAGACGTACTTTCCGGCCTTCGCATTGGCACTCGGAAAAGGCGATCGGATCAGCGGGCTCATTGCTACCGTCCCCATGCTGGCCGGAGCGTTGTTGCAACTGGTGGCCATGCGGGCGGTCCCCAAGCTGGGCTCGTATCGTCGCTGGGTCGTGCTGTGTGCGACTGTGCAGGCTTTGAGCTTCATTCCGTTGGCGGTTGCGGCTTTCAAGGGCAGCATTCCGACCTTCCTGCTGTTTCTGGCCGCCGCTGTTTACTGGGGAGCGGGTCAAGCCACTGTTCCAGTCTGGAACACGTGGGTTGAGGCGCTCATCCCGTCAAAGATTCGTGCTCCTTACTTCGCCTGCCGGACTCGGTTGTCGCAGTTCGGCATGCTCGTCGGAGTCATCGGTGGCGGTTTAGCACTGCACTGGGGCCGGGAATCCGGAATCGAACTGACGGTCTTCGGAGTGATCCTGTTGCTCGCCGGACTGGCTCGATTCGGGTCATCCCGGTGCTTGTCTGCTCAAACCGATGTTCCGTTCTCGCGACAGCCTTTCATTCGCGAGGTCAATCCCGTCACTGGCAAGCGGGACCCGATTCTGACGAAGGCCAACAAGCGGTTGTTGCGCTACGTCTTCCTCATGCAGGGAGGCGTGTATCTGTCTGGCCCGTTCTTCACCGCTTACATGCGTGAGCACCTCCACATGTCGTACTTCGACTATGTGGTACTGATCTCGTCGGCGTTCGCGGCCCGTATCGTGGTCCTGTCGTATCTGGGCTCGTTCGCTCATCGCTATGGGGCGCACCGTCTGTTGTGGGTTGGTGCCATCGGCATCATGCCATTGCCTGCGATGTGGCTGGTCTCCAGCAATTTCTATTTTCTGCTCGCGTTGCAGATCGTCGGCGGCATGTTCTGGGCGGCACACGAACTGGCGATGATGTTGCTGTTCATCGACGCGATTCCGCGGCACAGCCGCATGAACGTGTTGTCGCTCTATAACCTGGGCAACTCGGCGGCCATGGCTACCGGCACCATCATCGGTGCGGAAATGCTCCGGATGTGGGGCGAGATTCCCTCGACCTATCTGACTCTGTTTGCTGTTTCTTCACTGATACGGATCGGCGCTCTGGGACTGCTCAAACGCGTGCCCAGCGAGCACGCCGGAGCCGTCGTGCAGCCCCCTTTTGCGATTCCTCGGCCGCATTCATTGCGACCGAGCAACAGCAACACTCGGTCGACTGAACGCCGCGAATTGTGCGTGGCGAACGAAGCCGCTCCGTGATGCTGATGCTCGCTTAGTCCAACTGGAACTTCGCCAGGTGGGCTTGCCGTTGCGATTCATTGACGCCTGGTTGCTGGTCCTTCAGCAGGATGTGCCGACCTAGTACGAGCACATCGATGTCTGTCATGCGAAAACAGCGCCAGGCGTCCTCCGGAGTACACACAATCGGCTCACTGCGCACGTTGAAGCTGGTGTTGATGAGCACCGGGCAGCCGGTCTGCTCCTTGAATTTGGTCATCAGCAGGTGGAGCAGTGGATTGCGTTCTGCGTCCACGGTCTGGATGCGCGCTGAGTAATCCACGTGGGTGATCGCCGGAATAGTCGAGCGGGCGTAATTCAGCTTCTCGATGCCGAACTTGGAGTCGTATTCCGGCGGCAGCGGACTGCGATGCTCTTCGCGCACCTCTGCCACTTGCAGCATGTAGGGGCTCTCTTCGTTCGGCCGCATCTCGAAGTATTCATGCACGTGTTCGCGGAGCACGATCGGCGCGAATGGACGGAAGGATTCGCGGAACTTGATCTTCAGGTTCATCGCCGACTGCATCTGCGTGCTGCGGGCATCGCCGATGATGCTGCGGGCCCCGAGTGCTCGCGGACCGAACTCCATGTGCCCTTGAAACCAGCCGATGATTTTCTCATTCGCGATCATTGTCGCGACCTGAGTGGCGAGATCCTCATCGGAAGCGGCGGTGGTGTAGACCGCTCCGGCTTTGGTCAGGAACTCCGCAATCTCGGCGTCGGAATAAGCCGGGCCGAGCAGCGAGCCGCGTTGCGCGTCTTTGCCGTTCGGCGCTCGCGGCTTGTCCAGCAACTGGTGCCAGATGAAGAGGGCTGTTCCCAGAGCGCCGCCGGCATCACCCGCGGCAGGTTGAATGAAGATCTGATCAAACGGGCCTTCGCGCAAGATTCGCCCATTGCCGACGCAGTTCAGTGCGACGCCGCCCGCCAAGACGAGATTCTTCAAGCCTGTTTTCTCGTGCGCGTAGCGAGCCTGCCGCAGCATGACCTCTTCGGTGACGACCTGCAGGGAAGCCGCGAGGTCCATCTCGCGCTGAGTCAGCAACGATTCCGGCTGTCGCGGCGGTCCGCCGAAGAGATGGTGGAACCGATCCGACGTCATGGTCAGACCCTGACAGTAGTTGAAGTAGCTCATGTCCATCCGGAATGAGCCGTCTTCCTTGAGGTCGATCAGGTGCTTGAGGATCAGGTCCTTGAATCGTGGCGAGCCATATGGAGCGAGCCCCATCACCTTGTACTCGCCGCTGTTGACTCGGAAGCCCGTGTAATACGTGAAGGCCGAATACAGCAGTCCGAGCGAGTGCGGGAACCGGATTTCTTGAGTGAGCTCCAGCTTGTTGCCGCGTCCGACGCCGAAGCAGGTGGTTGACCATTCCCCAACGCCGTCGAGCGTTAGAATGGCTGCCTCATCAAACGGAGACGGGAAGAACGCGCTGGCCGCGTGCGACTCATGATGGTCGGTGAAGACGTACTTACCGCGATACTTGCCGCGCAGCCCGGCGCTCATTTCGCGGGGTAGAAACAACTTCTCTTTCAACCAGACCGGAATCGCCTGACGGAACGAAGTGAAACCGCCGGGAACGAACGCCAGATAGGTTTCCAGCAGCCGTTCAAACTTGCGGAGCGGCTTGTCGTAGAAGCCGACATAGTCCAGTTGCTCAGGTCCGATGCCGGCTGTTTGCAGGCAGAAGTCGATCGCGCTGGTCGGGAATCGCGAATCGTGTTTCGTACGCGTGAAGCGTTCTTCCTGAGCCGCCGCGACGATCTTCCCATCAATGACCAACGCCGCTGCCGAGTCGTGATAGAAAGCTGATATTCCAAGAATCGCGGTCATAGATGTTTTTTGACGGCAAAGGTCACTCGACTGCTGAGCGGCGGGCGGCGGACCTCTGCTGGAATCCGAAGATGCAGGCTTGTGATGGTGGATGAGGATATTGACTGGTGCGAAACGATAGGCCGCTGCGGCGGCTGTCAGCAAGTTGTTGCTGCACTTCACTGCGTCCGAGAACAGAAACACAGCCGCACTGAGGACACAGAGAAAGAGCCCGTTTGCAGAGTTCAGTTCTCCGTGACCTCAGTGCCTCTGTGTTTTCACCTTTTTGTCGCAAAGTTTGAAAATCTGAAAATCGCGCGGCGGGGTGACTCGTCTTACTGGCGACCTGACTCAATTGACCAACTGACGCCGCCGTGAAACGCTCCGGGCAGTCATGCTCCGACGGACGGATCAGGCTGGTTGCGACGAACCGATGTGGCCTCGAACGACAGCACGAATCGAACATGGATTGGATTCCGTCCAATGCCGCTGAGACTGAACTCTGCGCGGTCTTTGACCGCTGTCAGGGCGAGCTGCTGGGCACGTTGTTCTTTTGGGTCGGGAATACTGAAGACGCCCGCGATGCTCTGCAGGACGCGTTCGTGAAGTGCTGGCAGCACCGAGCTGAGTTGCCGGAAATTCTCAACATTCGCGCCTGGGTGTTTCGCATTGCCCTGAACACAGCCCGCGACCGCCGCAGTGCGGCCTGGTCGCGCCGCCGCGAACCTTTACCTGGAGCAGACACGATGCTCAGTCCACCCGATCAAGCCCCTGATGCTGCCATTCTGCGCGATGAAGAAGTTGGTTTGATTCGCCGCGCGATTCTGACCCTGGACCCCGGTGAACAAGAGGTCTTTCTGCTGCGGCAGAACGGCGACCTGACCTACGAAGAGATCGCAACATCGACCGGACACCCGGTGGGTACGGTCAAGACGCGCATGCGCAGCGCGCTCCGCAAGCTCCGCGAGGCGGTTGGAGAATCGCCTGCCGCCGGACTCGCATGACGCCGCACGCGTCGCCGTTGCTCGCTCACCGACCAATATTTGCCTTTCACATAAAGCTCCTGCCATGACTGAACCTGACGATATTCGACAACGCTTGCTGGAGTGGCGTTACGGCCTGCTCTCAGAAGCTGAAGAGGCGGACCTGCGGCGCGAACTGGCGGAGAATCCGCAGTTGGCTGCTCTGGCGGAAGACTCCGCGCGGTTGAGCGAACTGTTCTCGCGTGCGGCGAAGCCTCCCATCACGGTGAAGGCGCGGCCTGATGCGATTCGAGAAGAGATCCTGGCAGCGAATCAAGTGAAGGGACGCCGACACCTGGTGATTTCGCTGTGCCTGGCCGCGATGTATCTGGTGTTCCTCGTGGGCGGCGACTGGACTCTGACAACGCTGAAGCGGTCGCGTGATAACGCGGCTAGCGAACTCGCGATGCAGCAGCTCAAGTTGTCCGTCGAACAGACGGAACCGCCGAGTTTCCAGTCATCCGGCAAGTATGCGATTCAGGCGGACGTGCCGAAGGGCCTGCAAGCGGAAGTGCATCTCCGGTACTCGGTCAACGCGGCGAATGGGCGATTCATCTTTGGCAGCAGCGGTCTGGCCAATGCCGCGGGGTTGCTGGAAGTCGTGCTACCGAGGGATGTCCGCGTGCCGGCGGGCGCGAAGCTGCATGTGAATGCGGATTGTCAGATTGCGGGCCAACTGGGAGCGGCGTCGGCCAATGCGTCAGTGGCTTTGACGCCGACGCCGTATCTCACTCACGTGGCCCTCGACAAGACTCTGTACCGACCGGGTGAAACGATTCGCTATCGGTCGCTCAGCCTGGAACGGTTCAGTCTGAAGGCCGATCGCGAGTTTCCGATTCATTTCGAAATCCGTGATCCCAGCGGCGCGGCGATCGCTACCTCGGTGCGCGAAGGGGTGACTCAACGCGGCGTGGGCAACGGCGAGTTTGCGATTCCGCCGACTCAGATTGGTGGCGAGTATTCGCTCGTGGTGAAGAGCGCTGAAGGTTTCTTCCCGGAAGAGATTCACAAGTTCCACATTCAGGCGTATCGCGTGCCTCGTCTGCGTAAGGAACTGGAGTTTCAGCAGGACAGCTACGGGCCCGGCGACACGGTCATCGCGGATTTCATCGCCAGCAAGGCCGAAGGCGGTGCTGCGTCCGGCGCGAGTCTGACTATCACCGCAGAAGTCGATGGTCAGCGCGTCAGCCAACAGGAAGTGAAAGCGGATGAGTCCGGGGCCGCGCACGTCGAATTCAAGCTGCCGGACGAGATTCGCATTGGCGATGGGAGGCTCAGCGTAGCCATTGATGATGGCGGCACTCGCGAGACGCTCGCGAAGACGATTCCGATTCAAATCGACCGCGTCGAGGTGACATTCTATCCCGCTAGCGGCGATCTGGTGCCGACCTTGGATAACCGCGTGTACTTCGTGGCTCGCAATCCGCAGGGCAAGCCGGTGCATATCGCTGGTGAGGTCGTGGATACTCGCGGCCGTGTCGTGAGCAAGGCGGAAACCGAACACGATGGCATGGGCCGCTTCTCGTTCACGGTTGATCCGGCCGAGGCCTATCGCCTGCGACTCACCAAGCCGGAAGGTTTGCGAGCGTCCTTTGATCTGCCTGCTCCCAATGCCAATCAGGTCGTGGCGATTGATGCTGGTAAGGGCGTCTTCGATATGGGAACGCAGCCTGAGCTGACAGTCTCTGCGACCCGGTCCATGCCTTCGCTGCTGCTGACGGCTTACTGCCGCGGCGTGTTGGTGGGACAAAAGTCGTTCATGGCTGAAGCCGGAGCGAACGCGGTCAAGCTGGATCTGCCGAAGGAAGCGGGCGGTGTGCTGCGAGTGACTGTGCACGACGCCTCCGTGAAGCCGCCGCGACCGTTGGCCGAGCGGCTCATCTTCCGTCAGCACGGTCGACAGTTGAACGTCGCTGTCGGTCGCCTGAAGAACCCGGCTGCGATGTCGTCCGAAATGGAGACCGAACTGGTCTCTGCTCCGGGCGAGCGTGCGAAGGTGGACCTGGTCGTCACCGACGAAACCGGCAAACCCGTTCCCGCTGCGTTGGGAGTGGCAGTGGTCGATGATTCGGTGCTGGTGCTGGCCGATGACAAGTACCCGACGCTGCGAACTCACTTCCTGGTGACGAGTGAAGTCTCCTCGCCGGAAGACATCGAAGATGCTGACTTCTACCTAAGCCAGAAACCGGATGCGGCGAGTGCTCTGGATCTGCTGCTGGGAACTCAGGGTTGGCGTCGGTTTGTGGAAAAGCACCTGGTGAATCTGCAGCAGGACCCGGTGTTGCGGGCTCAAGTTGAGCGTCTGCAATCGCTCGGTGGCGTCAATGTGGTGCCAGCGTCCGTGACGGCGTCCTCACCTTTTGGGGCACCCGTGGCGCAGCAGGATGTGCAGTACATGCGTCAGGTCTGGTTCTCGGCGTCATTCCTGTTCGGGATCGTTGTGCTGCTGGATCTGTTATTCGTGCTGCTTTCCCGTCGTCGGACGCAGGTGCTTGGCATGTTCCTGCTCATCGGTTCGGCGACCGTTCTGGGAATTGCAGGTTGTGGCCGGTCCGGTCACGAAGACGCAAAGACGGCTGCTCAGCGAGATGTCCCCGCCGCGGCGATGAGCGAGGCTACTGCTGCTACCGCTCCGCCAGCCATGGCCTTTGCGAACCGGAATGAAAACCCTGAAGAGAAGGCGGCTCCGGGCGATCAGGCTGTTCCCCCGTTGCCTTTTGCGGATGTGCCGAAGAACGCCCCTGATCCGAATGCCGGGGCTATGATTCCAGAGCAGTTCGTTGAGCACGGAGCGGACTTTCTTTTCAACGGCGATGATGCAGGGGCAGCCAAGGGCCTCTATCGCTTCCATATTCCTTCCATGACGGCTGCTCAGGCTGAGAAGTATCGCTTCGTGGTGCGTGAGTATTCCTATCGCCAGCCGCAGAAGCGGAGTGATGTCCGGGATGACTTCACCGAGACGCTCTACTGGAATCCGCTACTTATTGCTGATGAGAACGGTCGGGCGAGCATTCAGTTTGACCTGAGCGACTCCATCACCACGTTCCGAGTCACGGCTCACACGCATGACAACGCGGGTGGATTGGGGACCGGCAGCGGTGAGGTGATGTCGCGCCGTCCGCTGTACCTGGAGCCGAAGCTGCCCCTGGAAGTCACGCTGGGTGATCGCATTGATCTGCCCGTGGCGATCGTCAACGGCACGAGCAACGTCTTCGACGCCAGCCTGGCACTGACGATTGATGATTTCTTCATCACCCGCGAGACAACCCGGCGTTCAATCAACGTGGATGCCAATGGCCGCCGTCGCGAAGTCTTTCCTTTGTTGGTGAATCGTCTGGGAGCTGGCAGCGTGTTGCTGACGGGACGTTCCGGTGGGCACAGCGATGCGGTTAAACGAGTTGTGAATTCGGTCGCACAAGGTTTCCCGGTGAATGAATCGAAGAGCGGCATCTTCTCGCCCGGCGAATCGCAGCTCAGCCTGAATCTGCCGGATAAGTGGCAACAGGGTTCGTTGCGAGTGCAGTTCAAGGCCTTTCCTACTCCGACGGCCGATGCGCTGCAGGGGCTGGCAGGAATGCTCCAGGAGCCGCATGGCTGTTTCGAGCAAACGACTTCGTCCAACTACCCCAACACGATGGTGCTGCGGTTGTTGAGCAGTCCTCAAGACAAGACGCCCGCCGACACCAAGCTCGCGGCGATTCGCAGAGCGAAAGACTTGCTGGGACGCGGCTACGCTCGCTTGAAGGGCTATGAGAGCAAGAGCGGCGGCTTTGAATGGTTCGGTAGCGATCCTGGTCACGAAGCATTGACCGCGTTTGGTCTGATGCAGTTCTACGATATGGCCCCGGTCTTTTCGGTGGATCAGGCCATGCTCAATCGGACGACCGCATGGCTGATGTCCCGCCGGGACGGCACCGGCATGTTCAACATCAATTCCCGCTATCTGCATAGCTGGGGGGCACCGCGTGAGGTCGTGAGCGCCTACATCTTGTGGGGGCTGACCGAGACCAGGCAGTCGCAAGTGTTGTTGCAGCTCTCCAATGAACTGGCTTGGGCCGAGAACGCGGCTCGCAGTTCTCAAGATCCGTACCTGCTGGCTCTGTGTGCGGCCAGCCTGGGTAATGCCGAACGCTTCGATGCGGCCGACGCTATCCTCGACCGCCTGGGAGCTCTGGCTCAATCCGACGGATCGTTCGACGGTGCGACGACCGTGACGGAAAGTCGCGGAGACGCTCGGAGAATTGAGACCACCGCGCTGGTGACCCTGGCTTACCAGAAGCGACCCGCGTTCGCCGTGAAAGCCATGAAGCTGGTTGAATGGCTGAGGACGCAGCGCAGTGGCCGCGGTCATTTCAGTTCGACGCAAGCAACTGTGCTAGCGCTGAAGACGATGTTGAACGTCCCCACTCCGGTCACCCAGCGAGGTTCGCAAGCTCCGGTTGTCGTGTTGCAGCAGGACGGACTCGAACTGGCCAGACTCAATTTGAGCGACTCGCCCACGCCAGAGCTGGATGTGCCGGCTTCGGTCCTGAAGCCGGGGGCCAACCCGCTCACGGTAATGAATCTCAGCGGGGCGCCAGTGGCTTACAGCTTTGACATCAACCTCTACACGGACAAGCCCGCGAGTGACGACCGAAGCCCACTGCGTCTGACGACCGCGTTGTCATCGACGACTGCTCAAGCCGGGCAGGTAGTTACTCTGGCGGCGACGTTGAAGAACACCGCCGATCGGGGACAGCCGATGACGGTCGTTTCGCTGGGCTTGCCGGCCGGGCTGGAAGCTCGAACCGCGCAACTGGACGAACTCAAGGACAAGGGCGTCATCGACTACTACGAACTGACGCCGCGATCTGTGGTCTGCTACTGGCGCACGCTGGAAGCGAAGCAGCAGATCGACCTGAAGCTCGATCTGACAGCGGAGATTCCCGGTCACTTCACCGGCCCTGCGTCAAAGGCCTGGCTGTACTACACGGCCGAGCAGAAGCAGTGGGCCGCCGGATTGGTGGTCGACATCTCCCTGAATTGATCGCCAATGAGTTGCGTGCCCCTGCCACGTGAGCCTCGCCAACCGGCTCACGTGGCATACGCTGGTGCCGTGTCGCGTTTACGCCGGGGGCTGGTCGACTATTCTTAGCCCCGAACCGATGTCCTGAGGTGTCTGGAACCTCGAAAAAGTGGGCCTCAGACGTTGAGATCCACGCCTCGGGATTATTGGCGTTGTGGCACTTTCGACGGCTGTCGTAAATTCCGGGCATCATCGTTGAGCACAAGGACTTCCTGTGCTGACGAGGTCAGGATTCGCACCGCGATTCTTCGGTCGCCACGGAAGGTACAACAGCATGAGTTCGGGTTGGCTTGGAGCACAGAGGCGTTTTGATAAGTCGTCGAAGACATCGGGCGACGCGGCTGCTCTCAATCATGAAATCGGTTCAGCGGCCAGCTCGGTTGAAGATGCGCCCCTGTTTGATTCCATCGCCAAGACCCGCGACTGGTTGCTCAGCCAGCAGGCTCCCGAGGGCTACTGGGTAGGAGAACTTGAAGGCGACACCATTCTGGAGTCCGAGTACATCCTGCTGTTGACCTGGATGGGACGTGAACACTCCGAAGAAGTCCGCCGCGCTGCACGCTACATCGAACAGCAACAGCTATCGACTGGTGGTTGGGCGATCTATCCCGGTGGTCCGCTGGAGATCAGCGCGTCAGTGAAGGCTTATTGGGCACTGAAGATTGTTGGGCACTCTGCGGATGAAGAGCAGATGGTGCGCGCCAAGAACGCCATTCTGGCGGCTGGCGGTGCTGAGAAGATGAATTCGTTCACGCGGTTCTACCTCGCACTGCTCGGGCAGATTTCTTATGCCCAATGTCCCGCAGTGCCTCCGGAATTGATGCTCATCCCCGATTGGGCTCCGTTCAATATCTATGAGATGTCCGCGTGGTCGCGTACGATTCTGGTACCGCTGGCCATCATGTGGGCGTTCCGTCCGGTGAAGAACCTGCCGCCGGAAGCATCCATTCGCGAACTGTTCGTGAACTCGCCAGAAAAACTGCCGAGTGCCATGCCGCCCGCCGAGACGCTGGACACGCTCAAGAAGAAGCGTCTGATTAACTGGCAGGCGTTCTTCAATGGCGTCGACTTCGGGCTGAAGGCTCTAGAGAAGTGCCATATTCGTCCGTTTCGCAAGATCGCGCTGGCTCGTGCGACCAAATGGATGGTCGACCGCTTTGAATCCAGCGACGGCTTGGGTGCCATCTTCCCGCCGATCATCTGGAGTATCATCGCCCTGCGATGTCTGGGACACGAAGAAGACTCGCCGATCGTGCAGGCCCAGTTGGATCAACTCAAAGAGCTCGTCATTTCGGATGCTCATACCGATCGGTTGCAGCCTTGTAAGTCTCCTGTGTGGGATACGGCCATCGCGGCGATTGCGCTGCGTGATGCGGGTGTGAAGCCCGAACATCCGTCGATTCGCCGGTCGGTCGAGTGGCTGCTCTCGAAGGAATGTCGTCGACCCGGTGATTGGACAGTTCGTAATCCCAAGTGTGAACCGTCCGGCTGGTACTTTGAATTCAACAACGATTTCTATCCTGACGTCGACGACACCTGCATGGTGGTGATGGCGCTGGCTCGCTGCCTGCCGACAAATCTGGAGTGGGACGCCGACTTCCTGCTGGATGAGTGGAGTCCGCACGAGGCTGACAAGGACGCCAACGCGGTGCTGGCCGCTCGAAATGCAGATTCTGAAACGGATGCCGCGAATCAGGTGGAGCAGATGAAGCCGATGCTCGGCGCGATTCATCGCGGTGCCCGCTGGATCTTCGCGATGCAATCCAAAGATGGCGGCTGGGGGGCTTTTGATCGCGACAACACACGTGAATTGTTTACGCAGGTTCCGTTTGCCGATCACAACGCCATGATCGATCCCAGCACGTCTGACTTGACGTCACGCATGCTGGAAATGTTTTCGTGGGTCAACGTGTCGATCGACCATCCAGCGGTCAAACGAGCACTGACTTTCATCTGGGCCGATCAGGATCGCGATCATTGCTGGTATGGCCGCTGGGGCGTGAACTACCTCTACGGCACCTGGCAGTGTCTGGTGGGACTCACGCGGATCGGCGTGTCTTTAACGGATGCTCGCATTCGCAAAGCGTCCAACTGGCTGAAGTCGGTGCAACAGTCGAACGGCGGTTGGGGTGAGACCCCGCGCAGCTACGACGATCCGTCATTGAAGGGCAAAGGTCCGACAACAGCGTCTCAAACAGCATGGGCGCTGATGGGGCTTATCGCCGCAGGTGAAGGAGACTCAGTCGCCGTGCGTCGCGGAGTTCAATACCTCATCGACACGCAGAACCCCGATGGCACGTGGGATGAACCCTGGTGGACGGGAACTGGATTCCCGAAGGTCTTCTATCTGAAGTATCACCTCTACCGCATTTCGTTCCCGCTGATGGCCCTGTCGCGGTATGCGCGCCTGCGCAGCCGTGGTTGAGAGCTATCTTATCACTCAAACGCTGATCGGTCGGCGATTTCTCGCGCTGGTCGAGGAGTGATGGCTCTGGCCTCAAATTGACCAGTCACGGACGTGCTGTGCCTTGTCCCTTGCAGCTCTGCTGCAAAACGCTGAGAGCGCAAGGATCGGTGTGGTTTTCCGTTGTCCTGATATCTCTAATGGCTGATGAAGTGATTGTCGGGAATGGCAAGCTGGGATAGTCAGCTTTGCGTCAGCTATCGAAAGATTTCTCAACAAAATCAGGCTACTTTGTAGCGATTTCTACCTTCATTCGGAAAACGGCTCCGCGCAGGCATCCAGTTTGCAAAGTGGATTGGTGACTCGCGCAAGTCCCAATCTACTTTCTCTAAGGAGTCGATAATGAAGGCGATTACATTGGCAGTCACGGCGCTGGGCCTGTTGAGCTTCTGCGGCGGCTGCAACAAGAGTGTGGAACAGAAACGGGAAGACGTCCGCGAAGCAAAGAAGGATGCGAACGAAAAGGTCGCAGCCGAGCAGAAGGACGTTCAGAAGGAAGTCGAGAACCGCGACAAGAACGTCGTTGAAGAAGCCAAGGACGTCGATAAGGCTGTTCGCGAAGGCAACAAAGATATTGCCGAAGAGCAGCGCGACGTCGAGAAGGCCAAGGCCGACGGCGCCGCAAAGGTTGCCGAAGAAGAGCGAAAGCTCGAAGAGGCCAAGAAGAGAGAGCAAGAGAAGGCTCAGTAGTGTAGTGCTGTGCTCGCGTCGGTTTGAGAACTCGGACGCATGCTGAGTATGCGGCTGCGGAGTCTCAGGCTGTCGCTGCTTATCGGGCTCCTCACCATTGTCCTTGTGGGCGGTGGTAGGAGCCCCGTTTGTCCTATTTGCGGTGCGCCCTGCACTGCTTGGGGCAGCACGAATCCTTCACGTGCTTCGGCCCTGTTCACAGGGGCTAGTAAAAGGAGACGGTTATGTCTCATCTGGCAATGAATACCGAGTTCGCAGAGGCCCTCGAGCGGTTTCAGATCAGCTTGGAGATCCCTGTGATTTCCGGAGAGATGGAAAGCTGGGCGGACTGCGTGCGCTCTGCTTACCGTGGTTTGGCGCCAATACTGCACGAGCACATTCGCGCGGTACACAGACCGATTATCAAACAAATCTCGGCTGAAGATCCCGAGTTGCTGTGTCAAATCGCGGGTGTCGAGCGAGCGGACAACGCGAACCTCGAAGCGTTTGACAAGCTCGGGCAACGAATTGAGCAATTGCCTGGCCTGGCAACGAAAATCGAACCCGACGAGAGGCGGCTGGAAGATCACCTGAATCAACTCGTCCAGGACGGGCTTGAGCTGGCGATGCAACTCCACAAGCAGGAAACAGTCCTCAGCACCTGGCACGACGAGTCCGTGTTCCGTGATCGCGGAACCATCGATTAAACGGCCTGAGTTGTCAGGTTTGGATTCCGGCGGCTTGGGCTTCTGACTTCAATGCACGTTGTGGCCATCGACGTCACATTCTTTACAAGGCGATCCCGCGACGCATGTCGTCGCTGGATCGCCTTGTCTCATTCTCAATGCTTTGAGTTGCGATGTCAGACTCCGTTGACCGCTTAAACTTCAGCCGGGTGATTGGCGATCTGATAAGCGAGTCTGCCGTTAAGATGCCGGGAGTTCCGAGTTCCTTAAACATCGTGTTCGCGTGCGATGAGTGTCTTCCGCATTGCGGCAAATTGCCCTCTGCCCCCGGACGGCCTCCTGCATGTCTTGGATGATTGAAAAGAGGCTCGGCGCTGCGGGATCGGTTTGAAGCCGACCGCGCGAACTGTCTCCACGATGCGCATCACGGACGGTGCTGCAGATGTGAGAGCTACCAAAAAGAGGCGGCCGAGCAAAAACGCTGCGAAGCTCGCAGGTCATGCTCGGCCACGTGTCGAAAACGTGTGTAACCAACTGCTAGACGTCATCAATCCAGTCCGCCGTGAAGACGAACCCTTCATCGATCTCAATCGCTGCATCGACAATCACATCTGCGCCAGCGTTACCAGCGACGGTATCACTATTGGCATCGCCATTGATGGAGTCGTCTCCATCCCCACCGAGAGCAATATCGTTGCCAGCATTGCCTCGCAGGACGTCGTTGCCATCGCCACCAATCAGAGTGTCGGGATTGATACCACCAATGAGAATGTCATTGCCGGTCCATCCTGACAGGCCGTCCTGGCCATCGCCGCCGTCTAGTGAGTCGTTATCAGCTCCACCGTTCAGCGTGTCGTTACCGGCTTCACCAAAGATGGAGTCGTTGCCGTCACCACCACGGAGTACGTCGGCACCGGCACCACCGAGTATGCTGTCATTACCGACTTCGCCAGCGATGAAGTCGGCGCTGTCGCCGCCGAGCAGCGTGTCATTGCCATCGCCGCCAGTGACCGAGTCCAGGCCGATACCGGCGTCGACAGAGTCATTGCCGAGGCCAGCGCTGATCGTGTCATTTCCAGCCAGGCCGCGAATCGTGTCGTTGCCATCGCCGCCAACGACAACGTCATTACCAGCTCCGGAGACGATGAAGTCAGCTCCCAGGCCGCCAGTGATCGAGTCGTTACCAATCGAGCCCAGGATGATGGCCACGCCAGCGTACGTCGAAACGTCGACGGTGCCGCCAGCGGTTCCCGTGATGCTGACAAGCAGCGTTGGTGTTCCGCGGAGCACATCGGAGCCCGCACTAAACAGAGAATTGCCGTTCAGTGTGATGGAGGTACCGGCCACGATTACGACATCGGCTGCTACGTCAGAACGCACGGAGTTCACACCGGCTCCACCCGCGAGGGTATCGATACCGGAGCCGCCTTCCAGCACGTCATCTCCGTCGCCACCGAGGATGCTGTCGGCCTGAGCGCCACCGTTTAGGAAGTCGATGCCTGCTCCGCCGTCGATCGTGTCGCTGCCTGTCACGCCGAGGATTGAATCCTGACCATT
>CAYLTY010000199.1:0-16023 GCA_964386705.1 uncultured Planctomycetaceae bacterium | reverse complement strand
AAGATCCAAAAATCTAACATTCCGCGCGGATCAAGAAACGGGGAGCAGGTCACAGCGACTTAGCGATTTCCGTCTGATTCGGGGGGAAGCGAGATTCAACGCTTTACGGAAAGATTGAGACTGGTCCGCTCGCCTTCGTCGAGAGCGCAACGCGGCAAAGAGAGCGCGTCATCCGTTCGGGCACCGCGTGTCAGCCCGATACGACCGGTATGACCGGGGCGGGTGGTGCTCAAGGTGATCTGGTATGTGCTGACCGTCGGCTGTCGCTGGAAAGACATACTTCCGGAAATGGGCTGCAGCGGAGAAACCGCGCGCCTGCGATTGAAGTGCTGGCAGGAAGCCGGGGTCTGGCAACAGATTCATCAACGCCTGTTGCAGGAACTGAAACGGCGCGGTGTTCTCGAACTCGAAACAGCCATCGTCGATTCCGTTCAGGTGCGGGCTCTCGGGGGTGGCGATCGCAGCGGGCCCAACCCCGTCGATCGCCGGAAACTCGGCACCAAATACACCTTGCTGCTCGATGCCGGAGGCGTGCCACTGGCCGTGCAAGCGGTCGCAGCCAACGTCAGCGATCATTGCCAGATTCTGTCGACGGTGATCCGCTTTCCGGAGATTCGAGGCACGCGTGGCCGACCGCGGCGGCATCCGCAGACGCTTCTGGCCGATGCCGGATACGACAGTGACGGGACGCGTGCCGTGCTGCGAATGCTGGGTATCAAGCCACTCATCCGTCGTCGCCAGTCGCAGCACGGCAGCCACCTGGGCCGCGTCCGCTGGGTGGTAGAACGGACCATCAGTTGGTTCAAAGGACTCCGGCGACTGAGAATCCGCTAGGATCGACACCCCCACAATCATAGTTGCCTGGTGCTACCTCGCCATGGCCGCCATCTGCTTCCGTATGCTCACGACCTCAACTTGATCGAATGATACTATACCCGGTTGATTGTCAGTCTCTTAGTTTTGCTCGGTCGTTTCGGATGAGAGTGGACGACTGCCGCAACTGTGCTCCCTGAGGCGATCCATGCAACCACAGGTCTGCGCGATCCTCCGGTGCCACGAATAACACGACGAACCAGCTATTCTCGACATCTGACCATCTCCGCGAGATCAGTCCGTGACTGGCTCCACCGCGAGGCGAGAGAATCTTCTTTGAAACACTGCGGCTAAATGGCTTGTACCGGAGCCTGTTGAGGGCTCAAGGCTAATCCGATACTTCGACCAATCCGTTAAATCTCCGCCCACTTCGCCGCGTAGAGGGACGGCACTACAAGGACGAATATCAAAGCTGACCAACTGGTTGTCAGTTTTTTCGAATGCGATAAACAGTTGGAGTCCAGGCAACAGCCGGATCGGCACAATCAACCGGCCGCGTTCGGCCAATTGAGACATCCAACTTTCCGCAATGTCCGTTCCGGATGCTGTTACAACGATGCCGTCATACAGGTCGCACACTGGAACGGGCAGGCACCCGTCTTGGCAGCGTACGCTGATATTTCCGAATCCAGGCTTCGTGAACCAGGTTGTGCCATCTTTAGACTCAGCTTGAAAGCCAAATTCGACGAGATTACGACAAGTCATTTCCACCAGATCATCGTCGAGATCTACGCTCACAACCACTCCCGAAGAACCAACCAACCTTGACAGAATGGCTGCTGTATAACCAGTGCCAGAACCGATCTCCAGAATTCGCTTTCCTGAACCGGCACCCACTTGATTGGCCATCAGAGCAATAAACGATGGCTGCGAACACGAACTGCGGCCGCGACCATTTGTCGTCGCCGTCATAATTGCTTTATCTGAGTAAACTTCGTCCAGCGTGCAGGTCGGCAAAAAGAAATGTCTGGGCACTGCGTTGAATGAATTGAACAGTTCCTCTGACGTGAAACAGCCATGTGCTCGTCGTAGTTCTTCAATGAACGAGTGATGCCACTGCATGGCGATGTCTTGATGCATAGTTGACTTTTCGAAATGGTATTGAGGACTGTAGTAGCTAGCTTAGGCAGCATTACTCGGTCATGTTGATAGTTCGACGAGCGGCGCTTCAATCTGCGACAGTCGTGGCAGCTCATTCAATCCCATGAGCAGGTGCACTCTCTCCGATGGGGCGGTGCTTCGATTGACAGCGCGATGCGTGACATCAACTCGCACCAGCCAAGCCGATCCGTCAGCAGGTAGGTGGACGCTTTCCACGTGGCCGTCCGCCAGCGTCCACTCGAAGAACGCCGCCGGATTCGTGATAATCGGAATATGCAGTCGCCAGGACTCATTGTTCGAGTCTGTATGCCATCCCATTACAGCCCCGTCATTCACCAGCTTCATGATTCTGGCACGATAAGGGGTCACCCCACACGACTCGAGTTGCCGCATGGTCTCTTGCAGCGCACCGCTGCAGATCTCAGTCATCTTGCGACCGCGCAAACCCCCGGATTTCGGATCAATCCGCTTAACTCCATCGCTGAGCGAACCGTCTCGGCTGGTGACGGCCCAGCCGACATAATTGGCCTCATTGTCCTTGTATTGCGTCGCTGGCTCTCCGGAGACCACTTCCTCGTAGTGAGCTCTCAAGCGAGCCACATCGATCCTGCAATTTGCTAAACGACCATACAAGATGTCGCGCGACGCAACCGCCATTGTCAGGCCCCATGTCACTGATCCGAGTTACTTCGAGCCACGGCTTCAACACTGAAGTGCGGCAGGAATCTTAAGAAGAAACTGGCGACGTGCTCTGTAGTGTCCACGCGAACCCATTGTCGAGTCAGTTTGAACCGAATGCTCCCCAGAGCATGTTCAGGATTGGGCGCCGCATACAAACTCTCGCGCGTGTTGCACAGGTGCAGACAAGACCATGCGGCCCGCGTCAGGCATTGGAAGTATCGTCGCTGCCGATGCACATCACCGGTTTTCAGGGCCAGCATGTACGCCGCCACCAAGCCTTCGGCTCGCGCACCGTCCGGGAAAGGATGGTCACCATACTGGTAGTAGAACGCTCCCGTGTAATCGGGATGAAGCGCATTCTTCGGAGTATACTGCTGCCGGCACATCTGGTCGGCATCCCCAAACACGAATTGTTGATAGAGGTCGTGTCGGAACTCAGGCAGATCAAATAATTCATTGATCGCCATCATTAGCCACGAGTCCGACGGTAACGGAGCAAAGTACTGGGGATATTTCTGCGGTCGCTCGACAATCAGGAATCGCAAAGCCCGATGCACATGCTCAACGATCCGCAAACGCTCCGCGCCATCTCGGCAGATGTATTTCAAATAACCAGCCAAGCCTCCCAACGCTTCTCCCGGATAGTAAAACGAAAAGAGCTGTGGATTCTCCTCCAGAGTCACCTTTCGATTCAGGTATGTGTGATAATAACGAAACTCACCGGACTCTTGAATCTCCGCCAGGATGTGATTCGCAAGAAGTCGCGCCGCTCCCTCAAACTGATTGTCGGCAAACACGTGCTGATACAACGCCAGGCAGAACAACCCCAGGCCGCTGGCGCCAAGCTTCCCTTTCTGGTTGTCAACGGCGTAAGCAGCCGCGCGTCCGTCGGATGTTGAATACTGCACGAGCGTGCCGAGATAGCAGTTCAATGCGGCAACTGCGGCATGTCTTATCGCGCCGGAATGGCCTCTGGGATCTGGACATGAGTTCAACGCGGCGACGTCCGATGCGGAATGCACGGGAGCTGAAGCTGCATGCTCTCCCAGGTTCACCCGTCTTAAGCGTTCATCTCCGCGAGTCGCTGCATAAAACAAGAGAGTCAACACGCCGCCGCAATGACGCACGAAGTTGTAGAACGGATCCTTCACGGGATCGCGAGTTGGATGTTCGTGATTCACATGGGAATCAGTCTTCACATCATAGTAATACTCAAATCGCCCGTCAGAGCTCTGAGTTCTCACCACTCGGTCTACCGCCGCATCTGCCCGATTCCACAGATCTTCCGCGGTGACGTCATCACTGAGTATCGGCAACCCTCGAAACAACGGCATCCAGCGGTCGTCCATTCTCAGAAAGCTCTGAGACCGAAATCGAGCCATCTTGAGGCTACCGAACTCCTCCCCCGGAAACATCCGCTCGATGGCTCTCCGCAACTGCCCAATCCCCAACACCGACTTCACGAACGCATCCCCAGGCAAGAAATACTGAGTCTTCTTCGCCCCCTCAATTCGCAACCCGTCCACCCCAAACTCAAAGCGATCAGAGCCCAAGCCAAATTCTTGCAAGGAGTCAAACGCGACCGGTTCCGGTTGATCCATCAAAAAGTCAACCTGAAGCCGGATAGAAGAAGCCAACCCCGGCTCAAACTCGCGAAACCGAGTGTGTTCTGTCGCGGCAGAAACACAGTTTTCCAAGAGATCAATAGCGGCGCTCTGTCGCTTGCGAACCACGAACAGCCGCTGAAGTCCGGGTTGATAGAGTGCGACGGCAATACCCCAGACATTTGGATGCCATGGTCTCATATCCAAAGACAGTTCATACCCCTGCCGCTGATGTAGGCGTCGATATACATCGTCAGCCATCGCAGACAGACTAGCTGCAACACCGAATTCCGTCGTGGCTGACATGCTCAACCAATTCCTTCATCCGCCGCATGGCGTGACGCGCACTACTTCACGCAGATCTATGATGGATAATCACGATTTCAAGACCAGTTCCGTGGTCTTAATTGCCGTCATGGAGCAATGCCATGAGAAATCGCTCCCATCGGCGCGGGCACGGCCCGCCACACAGGTGCGCCAAAACGACCGGCTTCATGCCAGCGCTCGGAAAACGAACATCCGCGCGCTACCATGGAGATGACAGCCATTAATCAAAATTATACTAAGTCACATGGACATGTGCCAAAAATACTGCCAGAAGCAATAACGCCCTCTGGGACACCTTCCCAACATTCCAAATGCTAACAACATCAAAGGTCCAGCCCAAATATGCATTTCAATGTCACAAAGCATTTTTCAACAGATAGTGAACTCGCTCGAAGCAATCAAACACTCCCACAAAGTGATGTAATGTGATCAAAGAGGTACATGACCGGTGTCGCCTGATCAAGGTCGATATCGGACTCGGACTCCACAAGAGTTATCTCGCCAATACGATCCACCGCTAGTCGTTCTCCGAGAGCGCCTTGCACTACAATCCACGCTGCTTCCTGCTTCGCCACCGCGTCCATTCGGGGCAGATTAGTCGCCAGAAGCTGAACGTCAAAAAAAGAGCGATCCGAATAACCTGTAAGAGAGTACTCCCATTCAGACGCGTCTATTGCGACCCGCTGTCCACGCCGGTTCTTCATTTCAAATGTGAAGCCCCACTGCTTTCGTGGTCGTCCAGCGTAAAACTCCCAGTCCAGAATAGCCGGAGCTTTTGAGATCACAGCTTCCGCAATTTCGATATTCTTTCGATCACTGTTCAGAGTGAGACAGAAGTACAAACGGGACGCTGCACCTGGTCCAATTTCCCAGCCGAGAGTCGGCGCTAGTCCCTTTACCTCGGCTGTAATCTCATTCGCAATGTCATTGTCAACTTCACCTGCGAGTACCTTAGATTTATTAGAAAACCAATGCCAAAAACGCGCAGTTACTCTTACAGAGGGTAGCTTGATCATCGTCTATTCTTTGATTTCATTACGTTTATTGTCAAGATTACCGAGCCCGCCGTGTGCATTCATTGCGTCTTGCTCCGCACGTCGCCTCGCATTTCGATTTCCAATAGGATATCTTCCGATAGCCTCTGCTTGCGAGCGATCGCGGCCATCGCGGGCTGTTTTTGAACGGCGCTGCATGTCATCCGCGGTGCCAATATACGGAAGGCCTGATGGCGTATGCTCTCCGCGCACGCGATAGACAGTTCCGTCGCCTCCGTAGAATCCCGCATCGTGGTCATCCAGATCCAGATCATCTTGTTGCATATCCCGTTTAGCGTCCGCTTTGGCCTGCCTTGATTTCTCTGCTCCATCGCTGGCAGAGCCGCATTTAGGATTCCGATTGTGCGTGAGAACAGGGACATCTAGCCCGGTGGGCAGGACATAATACGTGTGGTCGGCTGAGACGGCGAAGTTATAGACCGGGAAGGTTTTTGGAAACTCTTCGAGCTTAGTGGCGACCAGCTTCACGGCCTGATTGTGGGGGCCGGTGAACATCATGCCCGGCTGGAGTTCTTGAGCCTTCAGGTAATCTTGACGCTCGTGTACCCAGAAGGGGTGCCATTCTGTGGTACGGAGTTCAGATTGCTGGCCGCCGGGCGTCTGCAGAGTCAGCACACGCAAATGGGCTGACTTGTTCTGGAAGAGTTCGGTGATGGCCTGCAGGTTGAGTCGCTCGCCATTCTCTTCGCGGGCGAGGACCACGTCGCCAACCTGCAGCGTTTCGATGGCTTTCGTGAGGTAGCGACGGCCGCTCGGCAGGGAGTCGTCCTTTTCGACTCCCACAACCACCTGAGTGCCTGCCGGGAAGCATTTCCAACCGCGCGCCCAAGCCATCATGGCAGCATCTTGCAGGAACTCGATGGCGAATTCGGCCACGTGCGGAGCAGCGTTGGCAACTTCGCTCTCATAGGTGATTGAATTCAACTCGGTTCGCAGCGCTTCCATGCGGAGGACGAATGCAGTCACTTCACCGGCGGTCAAGACTGCGCCCGCAGCGGTAGCCATCTTGGTGCCACATTTGATGCCTTTTCGCATGGCCATACTGGCGGCCATCATCACGCCGAACTCAGCCAGTGCTTCCGGATTAGAAAGCGTCTGGAGGAACTCCTCGGCGCGAGCCTTCAGGTCCAGAGCACCTTCCACCTTCTCGGCAATTATCTTCTCGAAGATGCCGTGCTCGAACGCATACTTCAGCGATTCATAAAAGCGTTTGGCGAGGTTCCAACCCATCGCCTTGTCGCCTGCGACCCACTTGGGATCTCGCTCCATGCCATCGAGCGCGGCCAGTTGCTTGCCAATCAACTCTCGCTCGCGAGTGACAATTGCCAGGCTTTCTTCGCTGCGGCTACCTTCTTGCACTTCCCGGCGCGCCCTATGCTCCGCAGCCAAGGCATCGGCATGCTTCTGCTTGAGATCCCACAGAACTGTCTTCTCTTCGACGGACCATTGCTCAGTATCACTGCTGCTGGGAGCAACCGTCGGCAGCACTTCCAGTTCGTCTTCCAGGCGACGCGATTCGCGAGTGGCTTCGATATACTGCCAGACGAGTTGATCACCAGGCTTCGCTTTGACATTCTGTGCCTTGTTGATCTCACCTGCACGCAGATAGAAGTCAGTCTCCGAGCCAAATCCAGCTTGCGCGTACTGCTTCGCTAAGTCATGCCGCTTCGCGTCCGTCCGCTCAATGGCTCTCTTGAGCTCTTCACGCTTCTCCTTCAGGGGATCGGCAGGAGTCCTCAAGTTGTTGCCCGGATTTGTGTCAAAGGTGGCGGGCAGATATGTCCCGACATCTTCGTTCTGGGCGACTTGCGGCGGGCTTCCCTGTCCCACCTCGAACGATCGTACCGCTATGCCACCTGCAAGGTTCGATGCCAAGGACGCAATTGCATTCTGCGTTTCCTGGTTGCGGCCTGGAGAAGCTTCGGAGCTGGAGCTGGCGTTGTATGACGTGAGGCTGTTGGGGACTGCGGTCGGGACGATGTCGGAGGATTCTGGTTCGCCGGTGGGAGCGGGGTCTTCCTCGCCTTCACCTTCGTCGTCGGCCGAGGGGTCGTCCGTCAGAGTGCTCGTGGGGGGCGATGTCAGCGTGACGAACAGGCTGTTGACTATCGAAGTGAAGAAACTCGCCAGCGAGGCGCCGGTGGTGACCGTGGTGTCGTTGGTGGTGTCATCGTCAGAGGCATTGGTGACGATCGCTTGCGCCTGCCCCGCAAACTGAGTACCGGCGTAGTTGCTGACGGGAGCGAACCACCATTGAACCAGCCCTTGGCCACCGAAGGCGGGCGGAGCCAGTTGAATGGATTCCCAGTCCCACTGGCTGGTGCCGCGCTGCAACGCGGTTACGGGTGAGAGCAGGTCGAACGTCAGCTGATAAGTGAGCGGCACAGTCGTATCAGTTTGCCCCATGCGATCATAAGGATCGCCGTACTCGTCGTGTTGATCCTGATACTGGTAATAGGTGCTCATAAATGTGGACTGCACCGCCCCGTCCCAGGCAGGTTCATACCCTTCCTGGAACCAGCCCGGGGGCAGCTCGGGTTCCGTGGAAGTGCCGGGCACCCAGGAGGGGCTATTCTGCGGCGGTGTTACCAGGTTCGGCCACGGCTTCTCTGCGTCATCTTCATAGAGGCCGTATCCCGGTGGTTCGTGGAAGTCCGGAGTTGAGAGTATCAGACCCGGCATCATGGGGTCTTCGACTGGAATCCGTTCCTGCCGGGGCTTCTTAGCAAACGCCTCACCAAAACCTTCGCTGTATTGCATTCGCTCGGGAGTCTCGCGCCCGCCGCGCGCGAGAACTGCCGACTGTTCCTGATTGAACTCGTCTCGCGCCTTCGACAATTCAGAGTTCAGTTCATTGCCAGCCTTGCTGACATCCGCAACGCCGCGATCATGCAGCAGTGTTACTCGCGCGTTGGACACGGAGTGCTGATAATCCTTCTCCGCATTATTGCTGATGACTGCGAAATCACGCTCAGCGGTAATAGTACCGTTCGTTGCCGCTAACCGATCCCAGTCTGCTCCGGCAACTGCCGCGATATACGTGTGCCACGGCGACGGGGTACCGCTCAACGCCTGAGTTTGAACTCCAGACTTGATTGCACCCTGCCACGCGAGGTCGAAGGTGCGAGTATTATTCGCGATGGAATTGTCCCGAATTCGTCGCGCCTCTGCCACATTCTGCTCGTAAGTTCGTGTTGCTCCTGCTTCGCGATCAACTTGACCGAGATAGGCAACTCCCCAAGCTGTCTGGTCGCTCTGGGCTGCCCCTTCCATAGCATTGAAATAGGTTGTTTCCGCAGATGTATTCGCGGAACCCCACGCAGTTCCTGGAGTGGTGGGCAGCACGACGGAACTCGAAATACTCGTCGCGTCCTGGAAGAACCAGTCGCGCATCGCGTCAGCGATGGCTAAGTCGTAAGCCTTGGCAGCCAGAGCCCTGGCGCTCGCCGTGCTTTGCTCGGCTTCAGACTGATCGACCGCTCCGTCTCGCCGAGCTTCCGCCAGCTCATAGCCCATCGTTTGATACTCAGCGATGACTGCCGTGCGGTAGTCCAACTCGGCCTGAGCGTCCTGAGTCTCACGATTCATGTAGGCCAGGTAGCTCGCAGTCCAAGCCGTGTCTCGTCCTTGAGCTTCCGCATGCTTGCCTCCAATCCAACTGTTGCCGGGCAGAACGATGAGCATGGAGCTCCATGCCGCCGCTTCAGCAGCAGTGAGGGATGCTCGATAGGCATGTTCCGCATACGCGAGCGCAATCGATCGATCGTACTTCGCGGTTCTAATCGCCAGCGCCTCGTTGACGTCAGCTTCAACGATCGCTTCATCCAGCGATTGCTGCGCGTCAGCAATCGCAGTGTCATAGTCTACATATCGATCGGCTTCAGCCAGAGCATCCTGATAATCGCGGTTGGCTGTACTTTGGTCATAGTTCCAATCGGCGCCGGCGGAAGCGACTTGCCAGTCAGCATCACGCAGCTTGCTGGCGCTTCGGAAGTCAGACAGTTGCTGAGACTGAAGACTGCTTCGTTGGGTTCCGTTGAGATAGGTGCCGCTCGTGGCGTACCTTCCGGAGCGATAGGATCGTTCTGATTGGATTGCATCCAATGCGTACGACTGCTCGTTTGAGCTGGACGTCGTGCGATAAATCCCATCGTAGCCATACTGTGACGTCGACCATGTATTCGATGTGGCACGGCGCACGACAGCAGACGCCTGGCCATCGATTACCGAGTCGTAATCGAAGTCTTGATCAGCGTTACCGGTATCTGTCGCGTAGCCGATCTGAGCATTCGCCACGTCCTCGGCACGCTGGTTTCGAGCGTTTGTCGACGAGTCAAGAAAGTCCCATGTAGCGCTCTGCTGCTGATAAATATAGTTGGTATATCCCGCATAAGCAGTTGTTACCCATTGCAACTGCCCGAACGCGACTGCCTGCTGGTCGATAAGACTGGAGTTACCTGGATCAGCGGCTACCGCGGTTGCAGCGTCGTTGTATTCATTCTGGGCGCGTAGGAGTTGATACTGCGCATAGCCTGCGGCTTCTGTATTAGCCCGGTTCTGATTGGCGGTCTGAAGCTGCTGAGAATAGATGGTCCACAGGCCATTCTGATCGGCTACGAAGTCGGCCTGGAATTCAGCTCGTGACGCGGCTTGTATCTTTCGGGCTTCGCCCGAGTTCGTGGCCCAGAGTTGCTCCACCGAATCGGCCAGGGTGGGGAGTCCTTGAAGGTCTGAGACAAGAGTTGAGCCCCGAGTGTTGTATGCCGAAAAGAAGCCGGATTCGATACCTTCCGCGGCCGTTTGATAACCCTCCCACGCAGCTCCAACGTTGTCAGCGCGATCGAATCTTGCAAGTTTTGTAGAACTCTGGAAAACATTGAATTGAGCTATATTGGAGTAATCTCCCTCGGTGTTGTGAGCGTTCTTATACGCGGTCGCAGAGTCCTCCGTGTACGCTTTGGCTGCTAAAGAGAATGCACCGCGAGTGTTAAGGTGCTCTTGTCCGATTTGATTGCGAGCGGTTGCTTGTTGCTGCCACGTGCTGGTAACACGTGCCTGAATCATGCCGCTAACATCGACCATGTAGTCTTGAATGTTGGACGCGGCCTGCGCAGCGCGGGTTGCCTGATTAGCCGCGACCGCTCCGTGGTAGGTTTGATTCTCAGATCGGAGGCTGCTGCGTGCTGTCGAGTTCGCAGTCTGCAGGTTATTGCGCAAATCTACTTGAAGCGGAGCCAGGTCGGTGAAATAGTCGTTGCGCGCGTTGACTGTCGCAGTTGTCCAGTTCCGCTCAGCGAGGGCCTGTTTGACGAAGTACGCACCCAGCTCGGCGGGAACCTCTGTCTGTGTAGAACTCCAGGCCAGCAATTCTTGATAACGGTCACTGGCGGAATCCTTCTGATATGTCCCCAAGGCCAGCCGTTCAGACTCATCATAGGCGGCCTGCGCCGTTGAATCGGCATCCTCGTGCATGCCTTGAATTGCAAGTTGGTCGTCCAGGTAGTTTTCATTCACCGTTGCGACACTGGTCTTGTAAGTCATCTCGAAGCCGGCCGATGCATTCGCGTACTGGTACTCGACTTGAGCAATCCCTTCTGCATATGCCTTCTCAGCGTTGCCATAAGCGACGGCACGAGTGTTGTCGCGACCTTGAACCTGAGTGAGCCTCGAGGCTTCTTCGGCCAAGCTCTGGCTCTGGCCGTTTGCGCGGGCGACTGCCGAGTCTTTTGCAAACGCTTCCTCGTATCCCACGACAGCGTTTAGATACTCCCAGGTATGCTGACCCAGCTGTAGCCAGAGAGACTCGATGGTAATGTCGTGCTTGTCATAATCCCGCTGAGAATCCGCGTCTTGCTCTACCTTGATCCTAGAAGCTCCATCAAGGTCCTCCTGCAGTTGCTCCGCCTTATCAGCAATGGCGTCGGCCATCGTTTTCTCGTGAGCTGCCTGAACATTACGGGCCAGAGCGGTGTCGCTGGCGACATCCAGAGCCCAGGCTTTGTCCGCATCCGCCAAGGCCATCAGTCGCGTCTTTGTGTGCGTCGCGTATTGATCGCTACGCGTCTTTGCAGCGCCAGCCAAACTGTCGTCATATGTCTCAAGATCTTCCGCCATGTCTGCTTCGTATTCATAGCCGGCACTGGCAAGTGCTTCGACATTGCGGACATACGAGTTCGAGCCACCGGGCACTCCGGTCGCGATTGGAGAACCTGCACCGACCGTAGAGAACTGAGAAACCACGTCGTTGAGCTGTTGTAGCTGCGCATTGGCCACGTCGAGCGCATACTGCGAGTATCGAGTGTTGACCTGGGTATCCCAGTTCTGGATATCAGTTTGATACTCCGTCGCAACGGCGCGAGCGAACTTCTGCTGCGCTGCGGCCAACGCGACGTCTAACTTACCTTGCTCTTTTGTACGGAACTCGGTCAGTTGAGTACGTTGATCGTTATCAAACTCCTGCAGCGACTGGTTACTCGCGGCGCCGCCTTTGTAGGCTGTTTCGCCCGCCGACGCGATCTGTTGCTGCAACTGATGCTTAAGCGGTGCAACGCTCTGCTCGTAAGCGTTCTCCAGGTTCGCTCGAGCTGTTGAAGAGGTGTAGACAGCTTGATTTTCTGCCTTGCGCTGCGTCGTAGTCGAAGTGCGTCGTGAGCTTGCCCAGTCGTCTCGATTGCCGGCTTCTGCGTGCCGACGAGCGTTCTGTGCGTCTGCACGCGCGTCATTCAGATCCTCCATGGCGTCTTCAAGGGCGTCGGCTAGCTGCGACGAACCTGCCGGATAATTGTGATAAGCATTAGTACTCGCGACTGCGTAGTCATAGTTAGAGTCCGCTGTTGCAATATCAAGGGTCTTCTGGTCGTCGGCTTCTGAGCGGAGCAATTCGACACGAGAATTCGTGTGGTCGATATTCATCTGGGACTTTGAGTCCGCTATCTGCCGCGCCTTTGCACGCTGTGCATCACCGATGTCTCGATCGCGCTGTGCAGCATGATTCGCACGACTTTTCTCAAAGGTGCGCGTGCTGTTTGCATTGCTGGTTGTTTCGGTGGCGTCCATTCCCGTGATCGTGTCGACTTCGGACAGAATCTTCGCATTCGAAGCAGTGACCCACGTCAGCATGCGCGTGTTGACCGCCGTCGTATAGTCGCGATGTGCCTCGAATGATTCCAACTCCCGATCGGCGACCGGTCCAGGTGTCACCGTTTTCCAATCATTAAGAGCGGCACCAATTGCACCGAACTCAGCACTCGCGGCCGTTGTTTGGGCTTGCGTGGTTTGCAGTCGATAAGTGTTGCTGGCGGCAGTCATCTGGTGACGATAAGTGCCTTGGGCGCCAGTGATCGCGATCGCGTAGTCAGCCTCAGCATCGGCCACTGCCGCGTCATAGGCTTGCTGCGCGCTGATGCGGTAGCCATCTTTCAATCGCGCATCATCCGCTTGAGCGTAGGATTTGGCGCGTTCAGCTTGCACTTCGATCAGATTCAAATTTCCTCGAAGACCTGCCAGCTTCCGTGTGACATCCCGTTTTGCATCGGCTCGCTCCTTGGCTTCATCGCGGTCGAACTCAACTAATTGTAGTTGATATCCAAGCGTAAGTGACCGGCGTGTCGCATCGTCAGGCGCAATCGCATAGGCATCGCTATACGCCAGGCTTGCGTTAGCCCGGAGAACGCCGAAATCAGTTGGCGTACGGAGCAGGGCCAGTCGCCTCTCTTCCACTGCAATTGACAGCAGCAATCCGTCGGCAGTTCCCAGTTGCAGCCGATCGATCGAATTCAGCGTTGTCTGCAGCTGATCATCGTCGTAGTTCTCCAATGTCGCCTGACGTTGCAGCTCGGCTTTAAGGATCACCTCTTCGCGAGCGTTCTCCGCACGTGCGATCTCTCTTTGGAGCTCCCGGCTGGCAGAGTCTTCGGCTGTTCTACGATCATTAGCAGCCGTATTCATCGCGGTGAGATACTGCGATTTGATCTGCGTCTTGAGCTGCTGCAGGGCGACGTCTCGGTCCATGTCTGGTAGTGGCGTCGTCGCTTCCGGCGTGCCGTACATCGACACTACGGGTGGTGCATCGGCCATATCACCCCATTCGATGTGTGCCGGCACGTTCTTCCATCCAAACTCAAAGCCCGAGATTGAGTGGGTATCTCCTGTCCATGTGGCCAATGCTGCATCGCGCGCCGCGATAGCATCGTCTAGTGCTGTTTGGTATTCAGCTTCCCGGTCGGTGATGACGTCCTGCAACGTGGCCTGAGCCGGGGAAACAGTTCCCTGCCGGATCCCGTTTGCACTGTTGACGGCTGTATTATAGGTGCCCGCGGCGCTGTCGGATCCTGGGTCTATCTCAGCAAGTCCCCCAGAGGTCTGTGAAGTGCCCCCAGCACCAGGGGAAGTATTCCACACGACCGTTGGCAATCCGCCAGACTGCAACAGCGTGAAGCTCAAAGGTTGCCACGCGCTCGTAATGTATTGCCGATCCCCTGGATTCCATGCCCGGGAGCGAGCGCTAATCGTGGTTGTTCCCAAGATCAAATCGACCGGCACATAGGAGAATTCACCCGTCGAACTGGTAACAGTGCTCCCCGCGACGATGCCGCTCCCTCCGTAGGTAAACTCGACGAGTACGTTTGCTGAGCTCGAACCACCGACCAGCTTGCCGTGTACTCGGGGATCCGTCGTAATTCTGTCTGAATTACTGGCACCAGTATCATTGATGAGCGACAGCGATTCGATCGCTGCTGATGCAGACGGCTGCGAAGTGATGACTACAGTTGTCGAAACCCAGTCTCCAGTAACCTCGGTTCGCAGCAGCGGGTCCCATCCTACGACGCGAGCTTGAACAGAGTGTGACCCAGTTGACAGCCCCGAAACAAAAGCCTCAAACTTTCCGTCGGCGTCCGAGACGGTTGTGTAATCTGCGACATCATTATTGTCCCCATCGATCTCGACCTTCGCAAAAGCAACGCTCGCCGCTTCGAACGGCATGCCCGGCATGCTGGGCATGCCTGCGATCAGTTTGCCCCCAACCTCTGCGCCTCCCGGGATCTCATTCTCTGATTGCTCGAATTCGCTGATTGTCTGAATGAACGTTGTCTGCGGAGTAAGAGTCAAAGACGTCCAACCGCCGTAGCTAGGTTCCGTGCTGAATCCATTTGCTACCTTGACACGCGCCCGGATCGTAGTGCTTCCAGTTCCCTGGAACTGGGGATCAAATACGAAGATGCCTTTGCTGTCAGTGTATTCAGTGGCATCAATGACGGAGTCGAAGTCGTTATCAAACTCGATGGTCGCATAGGAAATCGCGTCCTTTTGTCCCGAAAGTTCCCCGACCAGGCGATTGGGACGCCGTTCAGGCAGCTCGTTAGAACTCTGATACATTGAGCCAATTGTTGCCGACGAGCTTGCATCCCACAGTACAAACTGAGAAATGCTGGGAACGGAGCCGTTACCAATCGCATAAGGGATACTGGTGACTGCGCCCGTAGTCGAACCGGCGGTGACGCGGGCTTTAGCACTGTAGTTGCCCACAGGGAGTGCTAACGTGGGGGTAACAATCACTGTTGTCACGTCAGTCGAATGAGGAGTAACGAATACTGTTTGCTCGAATGAACCATCTCCGTCGACGTCGATCTCCAGCATGGCGGATGACGGGGACGCTCCTGTATTCATCGGACCGATAACCACCGCTAATCGCGAAGGAAGGGTCTGCCCATTCTCCAGCGTTGGAACGGTGCGCAGTTCGATAAGGGGGTCGATAATGACACTAACAGTCGCGCTGCTACTTCCGCCGGTGGATGCTGCAGTATAAGTAAATGAGTCGGTGCCGAAGGCTCCCGCTCGAGGGATATAGGTAAATGTTTCTCCGGAAACTGATACCACACCCTTGGACGGTATACTGTGAGAAACGATCCTCCCAGCGCCTAGTGCGCTGGATGGCAGCGTAAAACTTTCCTTTCGTAGTGAGCGGACAAACAAAGTCTGGCCCACAGGCAACACGGGTGGCGGGCCATCGGCATCGGCATCCGCATCCGCATCAGCATCAGCATCCGCATCCGCATCCGCATCCGCATCAGCATCAGCATCAGCATCCGCATCAGCATCCGCATCCGCATCGGCATCAGCATCAGCATCGGCATCAGCATCCGCATCGGCGTCCGCATCAGCATCCGCATCAGCATCCGCATCCGCATCAGCATCAGCATCCGCATCCGCATCCGCATCCGCATCCGCATCAGCATCAGCATCCGCATCAGCATCCGCATCCGCATCAGCATCCGCATCAGCATCAGCATCAGCATCAGCATCAGCATCCGCATCAGCATCCGCATCCGCATCAGCATCCGCATCCGCATCAGCATCAGCATCAGCATCAGCATCAGCATCAG
>CAYLTY010000198.1:0-16102 GCA_964386705.1 uncultured Planctomycetaceae bacterium | reverse complement strand
TGATGAGGAAGGTGTCTCGGGCTACTTGCACCTCACTTCAGAGATTCTTCCACAAGGCGTATGACATGATTCGAGCTATCGCATTCGCTGGGGGTTTGTTTGTCGGGCTCTGCGGCAGCTCCTTCTTGCTCGTCGATGAAATGGTCCTCAACCTGCATCACGAGGCCGAAGAGCCGCGCCCGAAAGAGTTCCGCGGCATGTTCATGCACCTCAACGAGCAGAAACAAAAAGTGTTCACGCCGCCGCAATGGCTGGCGTTCACCCTGATGTCGATCGGCTCCGTGACGATGCTCTATTCCATCGCGCTACCGAAGAAGCCCAAGCCAGCGTAGACCAACTGGCGGTCGAGCATCGTAGGGTGGAACAAGCGATCTGAACTGACTGGTGGGCCTGCGCATTCGACGCAAGCTGGCCTCGACGATCCGTTTCCGCGCAACACAGGGCTTGATCGCGCCGGCCGACCAAATGACGGCCCCGAATGCTGGTCCCACCCTACATTTGGCAATCGCTCAGCCCAGCCGTCCGAACTGGCGGTCGAGTTCCTGCTGGTTCAGAGTGAGTGCAGTCGGTCTGCCGTGCGGGCAGTGATGCGCGTCCTCAACGAGATGCCGTTGAGCAAGCAAGCTGTTGATTTCTTCCGGCGCCAGTCGCTGCCCCGACTTGATGGCCGCCTTGCACGACATCATATGCAGCATGGAATCGAGGAGATCGCGCCGAGTGGGTTGATGCTCCATCTGCTCCAGTTGCTCAGCGATGTCGCGCAGCAGCACGGGGAAGTTGGCTCGCTTCAGCATGACCGGGTGCTTGTTGATAAGCACCGTGTTCGTGCCGAATTCTTCGATGCCGAAGCCGAACTGAGCGAGCAGCTCTTGATGCTCCATCACCAGGGCTTTTTCTTTGGCGGGGAGTTCGACGGTTTCGGGAATCAGCATGCGCTGCGACTCCACCGAGCCATTCAGCACGCGCGGACGCAGGTATTCGTACATGATGCGTTCATGCAGCGCGTGCTGATCGATGATCATCAAGCCCTTGTCGGACTCGACGACCAGATAGCAGTCCATGATTTGCATGGCCCGCAGGCCGGACTCGCGACTCGTCGTGACGGCGGACACGGGCTCTGAACGCTCCGACGAATTGCCGGGCGCAGAAGCATAAGCAGTATCGGCGGAAACATCAGAACGCACGGGTCGTTCGCGTTCGGTGAACAGAGCGTCGGCGGCTTCGCTTGTCTCCGGCAGTTCAGAGAACTCGCGTTCGAACAGTGTTGGTTCTGAGCTGAGCGTGCTGCGAGCTTCCACCTTTGTCCCGGTGAACGCTGCGGGTGCCGGCGCGGATCGTTCGGACGCAACGCTCCATGTCGTCAGCGGGGGCGGAGCTTCGTCCAGATCATCGGATGCCACGGCTTTCGCAATTTGCTGATCAACCCAGGCCGACAGCTCGGACTGCATCTCACGCACGGGCTGGTGCGACAGCGCGCCGTCTTCGTCGGTATCGCCATCGGCCTTTGACGAGACCTTCAGTTCGGAGTCGAGATCCAGTGACAGGAACTTTGTGCGGATCATGCCCAGCAGTTGTCGGTAAAGCTGCTGGCTATCGACGAAGCGCACTTCCACCTTTGTCGGATGCACATTGACGTCCACCAGACTCGGCGGCATGTCCATGAACAGGAAACAAATCGGCTGCCGTCCGACCATCAGCAGGCCGCGATAGGCTTCCGTCAGCGCATGCTGGATGGCTCGATCCTGAAACCAGCGACCATTCAAAAAGAGATGCTGCCACTTGCGACTGGGTTTGTTCTGACTGGGGTGCGCGACGTAGCCCCACATCTTCACGCCGTTGGCTTCGCTTTCGACCCAGATCAAGTGATCGGCGATGCTGCTGCCGAAGAAGTATTTCAGCCGGTCGATCATGCTGTCCGTGGGCGGCAGATCAAACGCGACCTTGCCGTTGTGCCGCAGCACCAGGTGCAAGCGCGGGTTGGCCAAAGCGATGCGAGTCAGTTGCTCGCTGATGTGCCCGAACTCGGTGGACTTCGTCTTCAGAAACTTGCGACGCACCGGCGTGTTCGTGAACAGGTTCCGGATCTCGATCGTCGTACCCGTCGGACAGCCGCACGGCTGCGGTTCGCCAATCGCGCCGCAGTTCACTTCCAGTTCTACGCCAGCCAGCGCATCACGCTGCCGGCTGCGAATCTTAAAGTTGCTGACTTCAGCCACCGACGCCAAGGCTTCACCGCGGAACCCCATCGTCTGAATGTAGAAGAGGTCATCGGCCGAGCGGATCTTGCTGGTCGCGTGACTGGCAACTGCCAGCAGGATGTCGTCGGGATGAATGCCTTCGCCGTTGTCGGTGATACGAATGAGTTCCGAACCGCCTTCAACGATGTCGATCTCAATGTGCGTCGAGAGTGCGTCGATGCTGTTTTCCAGCAGCTCTTTCACGACGTTGGCCGGTCGCTCGATGACTTCACCGGCAGCAATCTTGTTCACGACGCTCGTGTCGAGCCGTTGGATGCGAGGCATGGAGAATAGGTTTCACGAGAAAAAGAGATTCGGAGCAAGAGTCGCAGTTCAGGCCCCGCTCTCAGCACCGCAGAAGGTTGAACGAACTCTGATCGACACTCCGCGAGCCTTCAACGCTCAGCCGAATCCCGACTGGGGAGAGTTTCCGCCAATCAGCAACAGCAGTTCATCTGAGTTCCTGTGAAAGCAACTCACTGCGTTCGAGAAGTTAGTCGCCTTGCAGAGTCTTGTCGTAGGCAACCAGGCGACCGGCTTCGTTCAAGTCGCGGCAGATGCCAGTGCCAACGGTGGCGATCAAGGCAGCACCGAAGGCGGCTTCCTCACGGTGGCGGGTGGCTCGCGGTTGAAGTGCGAAGCGCGCGGCAACGATGCCGGCCAGCAATGAGTTCTCACGCAATCCGTTGCCGGCCGTAATAAGTTGCGTCATCGGTTGTCCGGTCACGCTGAGGACCAGGTCGTACGCCGCGCGATAGTCGGCAGCCATTCCTTCAATGAGCGATCGTGCGAAATGGCCGGGTGTCAGATTCTGAGCGGACAGCCCCGTCAATGAACCTCGTTGAGTGGGATTCGCGCGGGTCCCTGAGAACGTCGGGACAAAGCTCAAATCGGCAGCACCGGCCGGGACATTCTCAGCCAGCTTCGTCAGCACGGAGTACAGGGGCTTGTCGACGGTCTGGCCGAAAACTTGCTCGCCCACTTGTCGAAAGAACTGCTCGACAACCTGAAACTGCCAACCGCCGCACAGGCCGACGCACGACAGCAGGTTGCCTGCGATGGGGAACGGTCGTAGTTCGATCGGAGGTCGATACTCCGAGCCTGGTGTGAAGACCGCCACCTGAGCTCCCGTGCCTACGTTTAGCAGCACGGACGAGTGCCGATCGGCGACGCTGCCCAGGAAACTCGCCTGATGATCTCCAATCGGAACGAACACTGGCATGCCTGCTGGCAGACCAGTCGCGGTGGCGATCTCTTGTGTCAGTTTCCCGACGATCTGGTTCGCCTCCCGCACTGCTGGAAACAGGTTGAGTGAGAGGCCGAGTGCCTCAATAACCGACTGGTTCCATTGGCGAGTCGGAACGTCGAACACACCCGCCGATCCCGCGCAACTCGGGTCAGTGGCCGGAGTGCCGTTGGTGAGCGCAGCAGCGAAGACATCCATCAGAAAGCACGCAGTGCCTTGATTTGGCAGGCGATTCTGAGCCGCCAGCCAGAACAAGCTTGTCGCCATGAAACCGGTGCGTAACCGGCAACCCGTGCGATGAGCCAACTCAGGCGAGACCCGTTGATTCGCGGCTTCAACCCAGGTCATGCCAACGTTTTTTGAAGGCTCATTGCCGCGTTGATCCTGCCAGTTGATGAACGGCGTCAGCGGTTTTAAGTCACAATCAACGACCACCATGCCGTGCTGCTGGCCAGTGATACCCAAGCCAACCACCTGAGCAGTTTGCGGACCAAGCTGGTCCGCGATCTTACGCAGACATTCGATACCGCAATCTATCAGCTTCGTAGCGTCGAACTCTGAATAGCCGCGTGCTCGTTCTGATTCCGAGGTGGTATTGCCCGACGTCGCGGCAGTGGCATTGGCGACGAGGCGTCCCGTCTGTGTATCAACGGCGATACAGGTGGTCTTCGTGGTTCCAAGATCAATGCCGAGCACTAACGCCATGACTGAGCCATCTCCATTCGCGGGGTTACTTCACGTTCCAGAATTCCACGTCCGCGCTATTAGAAACTGTTGCCGCTTGAGCACCATCCACGGAAACGGTGAGCGCATGAATCGGCAGCCCGGTGTTAATCGTCCGATCCAGTTGAAGCTTCTGGCCATCACAGTTCCATACCCGAATGCGGCCATCCCAACTGCCAGTGATCAGTCGCTGATCTCGCCAGGCGAGCCCGACAACGGCGTCTGGTTGTTCGGCGCGAGCCACCACTTCGCGTTTGGCGGGATCCCAGACACGCAGTTGACCGTTCCAGTCGCCAGACACCAGCCACTTGCCATCAGGTGACCACGCCAGACAAGGGACTTCGGTTCGATGCTCAGTAACGCTGCCCAATTGGGAATCCGCCTTGAGGTCGTACCAGACCAGCTTGCCTTCTGTACCCGCCGAGACGAGCACGTCAGATCCCGGTTGCAGCGTCATCGCCTTGATCCCGCGATGACCAGACTTGCGCAGCGTCAGCTTCTTTCTGGGTAAGGCCGTAGCAATGCGGCCGTCAGCCAAGCCGAAGAGAACGCTCAACTCGTTCGTCTTTCGAAACACCATCGCGGTAACGGGCATCTCAGGGCTCTGCAAGGACATCGCCTTGAAGTCGGGCATCTGCCAGGCTCGCAGCTCACCATTGAGACCCGAAGCAACCAGCGCATGATCCGGCGAGACGCTCAGTGCCACGATCGGTTGCCGCGAACTTGGTTCCAGAACTTGCAGACGTTCCGAAGCGAGATCCAGCGAAAGGACAGATCCGGTCGCCGAGCCCAGCACCAGCAGACGGTCGTCCAAGGCGTATCGGATTTCAGTCAGGCGTTGAACCGAGACAGTCAGGCGGCGTGAGAATTCGGGCGGTAGCGTTCGCCGAGTCGTCCACCACCAAGCGGCAGCTCCGACGATCAACGCCACGATTACCAATCCAGTGGCTATCCGCGACCACCGTGTCACGCCATGAGTCCTTCCGAGAACGGTTTGAAGAGGTGGGTCTCCTCATGAAACCCACCGTGCTGCCTCAGGTTGCGACTACTTCTTCTCGACGATCCAGATATTGCGAAACACGACTGGATCGCCGTGGTTCTGCAGGAAGAGTGATCCCGGCGGGACTTCGTCGGTCTTCGCTCCGCCCGGCGTGGCCTTCGGGAATTTGAGTTTGTCGTGAATCACGACGCCGTTGTGGCGAATTGTGGTTTCGGCATCGGCTGTCTTCTTGCCTTGTTCGTCAAACTTCGCGGCGGTGAATTCCACGTCATAGGTCTGCCACGACAGCGGCGGCAGGCACATGTTCACGGCTGGTTTCGCGATCTGGTAAATGCCGCCGCATTCGTTGTTCTCGCCAGTCAGGCCGAATGAATCGAGCACCTGACATTCATACTGATGAAGCAGGTACATGCCGCTGTTGCCGCGTCCCTGACCACGCGCCTTGGGCATGAATGGCGTGCGGAACTCCAGGTGCAGAGTAAAGTTCGTGAACTTCTGCTTGGTGCGACCACCCACGCCGAGATACTTGTCGTCAACGAGCGAGACGCCTTCCCAGTTGTCGACGTTCTTGCCATCGAACAGGACCACCGCGCCCTCCGGAGCCTTGGCTTCCAGAGTGGGTGACTTGCGCTCCACCTTCTTCGCGGTGAAAGCCGTGCCGCCTTCGGTCTTGCCGTTGATCGTGCCGCCCTTGATTTCGGCTGTGAATTTGTCGCCGCTCAGCGCCGTCGAGCCGTCTTTCGTTTCGCCGTTCAGCTTGATCTTCGTCTTGCCCGCCCAGCCCGCTCCCGGCAGACCACCGTAGTAGATCACCGCGTCGAACTTGCCGTCTCCCAGAGCGACCACCTGCACGCCGATCTTGTTGTCGTCGATCGCGCCTTCGTATTCGCCTTGAGTCTGGAAATCCGCTCCGGCCCCGGCAGAATCCGTATAAATATCGGCCTTTTTGGTATCCGCCGCGAATGTCTGGAAGCCGCTACACATCACGGCCAAGGCCGCGCACCATACAAATCGTCGCATTGCTGACTCCTGTTGGAAGATCTTTGGCCCCTGAACACTCTGGCCCGCCGACGGCGGGGACTGCCGCCGGAGTTTGGGGACGAGACGCCGATCGTAGGATCGGCTGCCGAGTCCGTCACGCGGCCCGACTCACGCATTTGCAAACCCCGAATTGAACCAGCTCGCTTGCGGTGATAGTCTCTCTAGGTGCCATCCGTCACTTGTTTTGGAGCCTCTGTCATGTACCGTCAGGCTAAGTCCGCTGCGGCAGCGAACAATCGTCTCGGTTTTACGCTGATCGAATTGCTCGTGGTGATCGCGATCATCGCCGTTCTGGTAGCGATTCTGTTGCCGGCCGTGCAGAGCGCCCGCGAGTCTGCTCGACGCACCGAGTGCCTCAACAATCTCAAGCAGATCATTCTGGCGACCCACCAGTACCACGACGCTCATAAGTCGTTTCCGTCGGGGTTAATCACGGGGCCAGTCGCCCCAACACAAATTACACAACTGCCGATGTCCGTGCAGATTCAGATGGGACCTCCTTCCAGCACGGGCCCAGCCCCGCTCCTGAGCCTCAACGACTGGAATTACTCCAACGACTACAGCTGGTCGCAGATGATTTTACCCCAGATGGGTGAGCTGACCGCGAACATCAATTTCAACGAAGCCAAGACAAGCCCCAACAATCAGACCGCCGTCCAACTGGTTATCAAGTCTTACATGTGTCCGTCATCAAGCTACCCCAGTGCCCGACCGGCAGCCTCTGGCGGCACGAATCTGGGAGGCTACGCGTACCTTTCTTACCGAGCCAACAGTGGCACATCACCGCGACCGGGCTCCACTACTCCCGGAACAACAAATGGCGTTCTGTATCGCGACAGTTCAATTTCGTTCCGCGACATCCGTGATGGTGAATCCAACACATTCGCGTTTGGAGAGTCCCTGTTTGGCTACTGGGGCGATGGATTCAGCTGCTGCGCCCGCGCTGCCGACGACAATAACGACGACCGGCCTGACTGGGGACCGGATGGTGCTAATCCCTCATCGACTCCAACCAGCTTTGACAACTATGTGAATACGGCCGTCGGCGGCAATCCCGCCTATTTCTTTGGCTGGGGTGCTTGGCATCAGGACCTTGTGATCTTCGCCCTCGCGGATGGTTCAACTCGCTCCATTTCGAAGTCGATGGACTTCAAGATCCTGAAGGCGATGTGCACGCGCGACGGTTCTGAGCGTTTCAACTTGCCGAACTAACTGATCGGATCGAGGGAGACGCCTGAGCGACTCATCCTTTGGGAGATCCGTCATCACGCCGATGGATGGCACCAGCTTACACTCAGTTCCGTGTTGCGGGCCCACGATGAATGTACGTTGCGCTATCGTCCTGCTGCTGCTTGTCTGCGGACTGTTCTTTCATGGAGCCGGAGTCTGTTCCGCCCAGGACGCTGCAGCGCCCCCAAATCCTCAAGCACCAGCTCCTGCGGCCGCCCCGGTTCCTATCGGAGGTAGCGCGATTGGTCAGTTCCCACCGCTGCCAGGACCGTTTTACCGCGGCAATCAAGCCCCGAACCTGACACGCCCCGGTGTGCCCTCGGCGGGTTGGTACCTCAGCCTGTTCCGGCTGGCCATCGTGGTTGCGACGCTTACGTTCTGGGTGTGGTCATCCGCCTGGGTCAACGAAGACAGCGACGCCTTGAAGCTGCGTAACGACTTCTGGAACACTGCCATGACGCTCGGCGGCGGTTGCGGATTGGTGCTGTGCCTCTGCATGCCGTCATTCATTGTCTCTTTTGGATTTCTCGGGCTGACGATTGGTGTACCACTGGGGCTGTATGTCGTCGAACGCAACGACGCCGTTCCCGAGAACTCGCGCGTGCTGACACCCGAGCACATCAAACGCGTTGCGATTCGTCGGCTGGCTCAACTAGGTATCAAGATTGGTGGTGGTGGTGATTCGGGACCAACGATCGGCCCGGATATCCGCTTCGTCGGCAAAACGTCGACCGGCAAGCTTGATGCGACCCGTGGATCTCAAGTTGAGAACTCACGCGGGTTCATGGCTGCGAAGGAATTGGTTTACGACGCACTCATCCGCCGGGCGACCGATATTCATCTTGAGCCGACCGAAGAGGCGATGAATATCCGCATGCGTATCGACGGTGTGATGTATCCCGTCGAGCCGTTCGATCGCGCGCTGGGCGACGCCGTAATCAACATCTTCAAAGTGCTCGGTGCGATGGATATCACCGAGAAGCGGCGGTCGCTGGACGGCAGCTTCCGCGCGGTCTGCGAAGGTCGCGAAATCGACTTCCGCGTGGCAACTCAAGGCACGCGCGCCGGCGAGAAGCTCAGCTTGCGTATTCTCGACCAGTCGAACTCGGTGGCCTCTATTCCGGAACTTGGTTTCCGCAAGCCGCTGGAAGAGACGCTGCTGAAGATGGCTTCTCAACCGCACGGCCTCATGGTTGTCTGTGGTCCGACCGGTGCCGGTAAGTCGACGACCCTATACGCCGCACTGCGTTCATTGAACGCCTATGAGACCAACATCATCACGATCGAAGATCCGATTGAATATCGGATGGAGAATGTCAGTCAGATCGAAATCAATTCGAAGGCCGGGCAGACGTTCGCGAACTCGTTGCGCAGCATTCTGCGACAGGACCCGGACGTGATTCTCATCGGCGAAATCCGCGATGCTGAAACCGCTCAGATTGCCTGCCAGGCGGCAAACACCGGCCACATGGTGTTCTCGACGGTGCACGCGAATGACTCCATCACGGCACTCTATCGCTTGATGGATTTGGGCGTGGAACCCTTCATGTTCTCCAGCGCTATTTCGGGCATCCTGGCTCAACGATTGGCCCGGCGGTTGTGTCCGCAGTGCAAAGAGGGTTATCGACCGAAGGCTGAGTATCTCAAGCAGGCCAACCTGCCGAGCGACCGCATCGAGAAGTTCTTCCGACCTCCAAAGGAAGCCGCGCAGGATTGTCCGTCGTGCGGGGGACTTGGCTACCGCGGCCGCGTCGGCGTGTTCGAGTTCCTCGAGGTTTCGGACAAGATGCGCGACATGATCCGTGAAAAGGTGCTGTTATCGGCCTTGAAATCCGAGGCTCGCAAGAACGGCATGCTGACGATGCAGGAAGAGGGCTTGAGACTGGTCGTTAAGGGCATCACGTCAGTCGAAGAACTGCTGCGCGTTGTGAAGTAGTCGCCCCGGTGATCTAAGTTCATTATTAACAGCGGCTTTCGAGGCGAAATTTGAGTTTCGCGGTGATCTTTCGACGGCGCCTTGCGCTGAGTTAGTGCCGTCAGCCACGTTTCTTGAGTTGATCACAACCGCGCGGTTCGACCGAATTCGAAGGAGACTCACATGGAACAGCTACTGTCTCTCATTCTGGGGGTGATGTTTTTCCCGCTCACCTTCCTGGGCAGCTGGGTGGTAGTCGCGCCTCAGGAAGTGAAGCTGATCCTGTTCTGGGGCACTCTGAACCGGGTGCTCACTCAGCCGGGCCTGTCGTTCATCAATTTGTGGGGACGGCGAGTCATCACGATCAGCACGAAGCGCCAGGCGATCGAACTCCACAAGACGACCGTAGCCGACTCGAACGGCAACCCGATCATCATCGCGGCAATTTGCACCTACGAAGTGACCGATGCCGTCAAAGCGGCGCTCTCCGTCGAGGACTATCAAGCCTACATTCGCAGTCAGGCGATCGCGGTGCTGAAGCAAGTCGCGTCCAAGCATCCGTACGAGTCTCCGGATGGACACTGCCTCAAGGCCGAAGCACAACTCGTCGGTCAGGAAATGGTCACGGCCATGCAGGCCAAGGTCGACTCAGCGGGCGTTCGAGTCATCGCGTTCGAACTGTCCGACCTGTCTTACGCACCTGAGATTGCTCAATCGATGCTCGTCCGCCAGCAGGCTCAAGCACTGATCGGCGCACGCCGGATTGTCGTTGAGGGCGCCGTCGAAATCGCCAACGATGCGATGCAGCAACTGACGCAGCGCGGCTTTAGAATCTCCGAAGACCATCAAGCAAAGATCGTCGGCAACCTGCTGGCGATCATCTGCGGCGAGGCAAAGGTGCAGCCAACGTACTCAATTCAAGACCACGATGGTTCGGACAACGCAGCGTTGCTGAAATCCATTCATGACGAACTGACTGTAATCAACGCTAACACGAAGAAGCAGTAGCGTTGCGGCTTGCGAGGAGCAGTACCGACCTGCGACCATTTCCGGGCAGTTTTCACGCGTTCTCATCAACTGAGATTCGGAATGTACATCGACATCGCGTTGCTGGTTGTCTGGGGGCTGGTCACCTGGTGTGTGGCCGGTGAAGGAGCCTTTGGAGCCGCGTTGAATTGCGTCTGCGTAATACTGGCCGGATTGCTGGCAATGAACTTCTTCGAACCATTCGCCAACTTCGGCGAGCGCTACCTCATCGGCGGCTGGTCGGCCTACTGGGACGTGATCGCGCTAGCGGGCATCTTCGCTGCCGCGCTGACCGGGCTGAGGTTTCTCGGGGACTATCTCTCACCTGTCTATCCACACATGATCCCGTTGGCCGAAGACGGCGGGCGCTGGCTGTTTGGCCTGCTCAGCGGCTATGTGACAATGGCCTTCCTGCTGACAGCCTTGCACACCGCTCCGTTCCCTCGCGAGTTCATGGGGTTCACACCCGAACGCAAGAACTTGTTCAACATGCTGGCACCGGACCGCCAATGGCTGGGGTTCACTCAGTTCGTCAGCGAGAACTCGCTGGGCATGGGGCAACCGAACGTCTTTGACGGTGCTCAGGCAAATTTCATTCAGGCTCCCGCTGACCAGAAACCTAACAACGTCTGGCCTACGTTCCCGATTCGGTACGCCTCGCGACGGCAGATTTACGCGGGCGGAGCGTTAGCCCCGCGTCCGCTGTCCGCGCCAGCGGCGCAGCAACAGGCCGCCCCTGCGGACGGTGCTCCAGCTGCGCCAGCCGCCCCGCCACCTAAGCCCGGTGCCGGTGGCTTCTGAGCTCCAGTCGGTTCTTGAGAGAAAACACCCGGTTTGCCACGTTTTTTCAGAACAGAATCTGACGCAAAACACCGATTTTGGAGCTGATTGACCGACCCGTCGGAGGCATCGCCGGGTTCAATCGTCTCGCGAGTGAATTTCGCGCGGGCCGACCAACATGGCCTGAGAAATGTCCGTTCTCAGCTCAGGAAGATGCCGATGCCGGGTTCTGCAGATGTAGGGGGTATGAATTACGACTTTTTCACGCCGCGCAAGATTCTGTTCGGGTGGGGGCGCCGATCGGAATTGGCGGCCGAAGTCCGCCAGCTTGGACGACGCGTCTTTGTGGTTTCCGGCAGCCGCAACCTTGAGCAGTCAGGCGTGTTTGGCGGCTTGATAGATTCGCTCCGAAAGCAGGACTGCGAATGCCTGCATCTCACCACCATCTCGCGTGAGCCCGAAGTGACGGATGTTGATGCACTCGTTGCAGACATTCTCAAACACCAGCCTGGCACCGGCGATTGCCTGCTGGCGATTGGTGGTGGTTCAGCGATTGACCTCGCCAAGGCTGCCGCGGCGATGGTCACGAATCGTGAAGGTTCGACGGTCTGTGACTACCTGGAGGGCGTCGGTCGCGGATTCAAGATCACGCAGCCACCACTGCCGCTCATCGCGGTTCCAACCACTGCGGGCACGGGAACCGAAGCGACAAAGAACGCCGTCATCTCTTCGTACACGCCGGCTTTCAAGAAGAGCCTACGGTCGGACCTGATGGTGCCGACTGTAGTTGTGGCAGACCCCGAGCTCACAGCGACACTGCCCGTCACGACCACGGCCTACACCGGCATGGACGCGATTACGCAACTCATTGAAAGTCTGATTTCCAAGCGGGCTCAACCCATCCCCCAGGCGTTGTGCCTGCAAGGATTGAAGCTGGCCATTCCGGCGCTGATTGAATCCGTTGAGTACCCTCAATCGAAGTCCGCGCGCACCGCGATGGCGCATGCAGCGTTACTTTCCGGCATCGCCTTGGCAAACTCGGGATTAGGCATGGCCCACGGAGTCGCGGCGGGCTTGGGTGTACTCGCCAAAGTGCCACATGGACTGGCCTGTGCCGTGATGCTTCCGGTTGCTCTGCGGGTAAATCGCGAAGTTGCGGCGCCGCAGCTCGCCGGTTTGGGCCTGTCACTGTGGTCGTGTTTCAGTAATCTGTCGCCCGATCATCCGTTGCGGTCGCTCATCCCCGCGAGTCCGCCTTCGGACGCTGGATGCATTGACCTGGTGATCGAGCTGATTGATGCCATCAGCAAGCGCATCCAGATTCCCAGCAAGCTCTCAGCCGTCGGAGTGAATGAGGAACTGATCCCTCAACTGGTGCTCGCATCGCGGGGCAATAGCATGTCCGGCAACCCGAAAGAGCTCGGCAATTCCGAGTTGGATGCCATCCTGCGCAGCATGTTGTGAATGTCCACACGAGCTGGGGAGCACAAAAGACGTCGGAATCCGGTGTTAGTCAACCATCCCGTGAGCGTGTTGAGCCGACCCGATGAACGCCACGGAGTCCTCATCCGACACGAGCCGTTCCACTTCGCGGTCTGAACTCAGCGGAGCCATCTGCAGGTCTTCCACCAGCGAAGGGTCCAGGCGGCTGCGCAGATAGACTCGGCTCCAGCCCAAGGCTTGAATCAACTGCGTCGCTGGCAGCAGATCCAGTGGCGCGGCCGCACGCAAAGCTTGCAGGTGGTCCTCGGGATCTTCCCCTTCCTTCAGCACGGCGATGCCCGCACTCGGCTCTTCGGAGATCTCTGACAAGACAATGATTTTGCCGTCCGATTCCACGAGTTGCCGCGCGACCTCAATCGCTCGACCAAGCTGGAACCAGCCGTGCCCTTCCGCATCATGCGTCACAGCGACCACGACCGTGGAAACTCGCTCGCTCAGGCTGACCAGCCAGTGGTGATCCTGCCGCTCCTTGCTCTTGTGGTGCGTGGATTCAGCGGCGCCAGCCAACACTTCACAGACTCCAGCACCGTCCGATGCAATCAGCTGCACGGCGAACTGCACGCCCATCAGCCAGGCGACTTCATCGACGAACAACCGCTTCGGCCGCAGTTCGCGCGGTGAGAGTTCCGAGTGGCCCAAACCGATCGATAAGCGCATGGCATCAACGGTCGATAGCCCCGGATAGAACACGCTCGCTCCGCCGCGATAGCCGAGGATGGGGTCGTAACGCGTCAGCCCGACAGGAATGACTATGCCCGCATCAATCACGTCGCGAGCCAGACTGATTCGTTCGCCGGTAGAGGCATTCGTCAGCAGTGCGATGTTGTTGGCATCAGTGGGGTCATGAATCTTCCAACCCACTTTCAGCTTGATGTCGTCCGGCAGCAGAGATCGCGGATCCGGTTCCGGGCGGGCAATCAGTTCCGCGGGTTGAATGATCAACAGGTTCGCGGGGTCAATCTCACAGCGTGAGAGGAACTTCCAGATCTCGCTGACGATCGCCGGCGCTTGCGGCGTGTTGCGTTCCAGAGCCAGCACGATCCGGTCTTCCTGAATCAGCGCCTTATCCAATGTCGGATACTGAATGGGATTCGCGAGCGCCTGCCGAGTCGCCTCAGCCGCATCCTTGGCCTTCGGGCCAGGTCGATAAACAGCGACGCGCGGCGAGTGCATCTCGCAACTGAAATGCCCCTGGCGACCATACTTCAAAGAGACCGTCAACGATTCTTGCAATGCCACAGTTCACGCGCGGGTTAAAGACTCTGGTTTCCGAAAACGCACCAAACCACAGTCTAGCAACCAGCGACAGGGATCTGAACCTGCCAGCCAGAAACCCCCTGCTGAAGAACGCGGCACTGTCAGTACCCGAAGCGGAATTCGGCTGACGTCAGCATCGCCCAAACGAGTTCTTGGGCAGCGACTGCTCGATCCTGCGGACGACCGGCGAGGTACGCGGACACCGAGTTCACTTCGGCTTCGGTCGGCATGCGTACGAAGATGGTGAGGTAAAGATCTTGAGCAGCCAGCTTCGGATCGGCTTGCGCGATCACTCGCTCGGTGACATTCCCGCCTGATGGCGAAGCCCATGACGTGAACACGCCGCCGTTCGCGGCGAACAAGGCCTGATCAGCAGTCGCAAAGAAGTCGCCTTGAGGTTGTCCCGTACCCGCCCCGTACACGTTCACGAACGCGCCGACGTTGGGCTTCAGCTTGTTGAACGTGTTCTGTTCGATCTCCAGCGCACGAGCCGCCAGTTGAGCCGGATCCTTCTTCGCCTCTTCGGAAAGCGGAGTCTTCTTGTTGAGTTCCGCTTCTTCGGCCGCTCGCTGGCGGTCGTAGATGCTGGTCACACGCAGGATGCTCCAGCACATTTGCTCGGGCGTCAGCGGCTTCAAATTCGCGACTGAGAAATCCTGACCCCATCTGGTCGTCAAGGTCGTGACCGAATCATCAATCGAGCCCTTGCGTTGCTGCATGGTCTCGCGGGCCTGATTCAATGCCGCCTCCAGTTCGGCCACGGACTTGTCGAGCTTGGTCTTCGCTTCGACCGCAGCGTTCATGTTGGTGAGAGCCACTTGCTCCTTCGTGGTGGCGTCGGTCATGGCGACCGTGGCCGCGTCTACCTTGGGCTTCAGAGCCACCACTTGAGATTCAAAGTCGGTGTTCCGCGCCTTGAGCTTGGCAATCGCTTCCACAATCGCGGCATCGTTCGGAATCTTGCCGAGCGCGGCTTGAGCCTGAGCCAGCGCTGCAGTGACCGATGCGGACGTCGCCTGCTGGCTGGCCAGCGATGTCTTGAACTCGGTCAGCGCCTTCTCGGCGGCAGCCTTTGTTTCCGCAGCGGCTTTGTGTTCGGTCTGCCGCAGAGTCATCAGAGCAACGGCATCGGTCAGCTTCTGCTTTTCGCCGGGCAGGACGGGAGTTTGCGCCTGCACAATCTGAGTCGCACTCGCGAACTCCGCCTGCAGCTTTTCGAACTCTGAGACGATCTTCAGCGTTTCAATTCGCTTGTCGGTGCGGGATACGCCCGTCTGCACCAAAATCATCTCGCGACGTTTGCCCAGCATGTCTTGTTCTTTGACGCGCACTGCGTCTCGGAATGGTGCGGCCTTCTGAGCAGCAGCGGCAAATGCCTGCTGAGCATTCGCGACGGCGTCCTGCTGAGGCTTCGCGGCGGCTTGCGCATCAGCCACAGCCTTCTCTAGTGGGGGCAGTTCTGCCGTAAGTGTCTGCAGGCGTGCCGCCAGTGTGGTATTGGCGGCCTTCAAGTCCGTATCGTTCGGCAGCTTCGCCAGCGACGCGGCCGTGGCGTCAGCAGCCGCTTTGAAAACGTCAAAGTGCGAGCGTTTGGTGGTCAGCGCCGTCGTAGCGTCTGCAATCTTCTTCTCCAGCGGAACCAGCTTGCCTGCGGCGTCCGCATGCACCGCGCGGGCTTTGTCGACTTCAGCCACGACGGGCAGCAGTGCGGCCTCGGCCTTGTTCCATTCATCAATCGCGGCGTTGAAAGCGGCGCGAGCGGCCTCTGACTTCGCAGCCAGTTCCACCTTGCGAGCTTCTAAAGCCGTCAGTTGTTCCTTCGCCGCGGCGGACGACTTTGGCAACTCAGCCGGGAGCTCCAGTCCGCGTTGATACGCATTGGTCAGCGCGATCTCCCGCAGGAAGGTGCGCAAGTCGAACTTCAGAGTTGCCATCCGCTCGCCCAGCAACCGCATCAGTTCAGGATGCGACGGCGGGTTGGACGAATGATGCAAATCGACGGGATGCACCAGTCCCCGACCGAACATCATCGCCCACATGCGATTCGCGATGTTCTCATTGAACGCGCGGTTCGAGCCGTTCGTCGCCAGTGCGGCAAACTTGGCTCGGCGACTGAACTTCGGCACGGGCAGCACACCATCGTC
>CAYLTY010000197.1:0-16256 GCA_964386705.1 uncultured Planctomycetaceae bacterium | reverse complement strand
AGCGCGAACATCAAGGAGAGCGCGTCACCGCTGCTGTCTGAATTCTCCAAGATCATGGGCGACGGCGAAGCCAGGCACCTGAAGGTGCTGGTCGTCGGCCACACGGACGACAAGCCGATTTCGAAGGATGCCACGAAGAAGGTTCATCCGACCAACTGGCACCTGTCGACTAACCGAGCGAACTCGGTGGTTATCAAGCTGCATCAGTACGGCATCTCTGAGAACCGTATGGGTGCCGCTGGTTACAGCATGTTCCAGCCGTCGACACCGAACTCGAACGACAAGGCCCGCAGCCAGAATCGTCGCGTGGAGATCTACGTCCTCGCTCCGGATTCACCGATCGCCCAGGCGATGGAGAGCGATGCGTTCGATCCTCGTTCGGCTCTGAACAAGGCTGACGAATTCGATCCACGACTGGCGAAATAGTTCGCGACAAGTTTCCGAAGAATGCATCAAGCCCGGCTCAAATGATGACGCCGGGCTTTTTTGTTGACGGATCTCTCGATACACACCCCCCGCTGTAGGGCGGACAATCCTGTCCGCCGAAATGCGCTCAAAACAGTCTAAGCTCCCCTCGCCCCAGTAACCTGGGGAGAGGGGCTGGGGGTGAGGGGCAGCAAGGAAAGCGCGACTCCTGACATACCGTGACCGGCGGAAGACTCTCCGTTCGCGGTGTTCGGATCACTCGCAGAGAACCCCTCACCCCCGCCCCCTCTCCCCGGCGTACCGGGGCGAGGGGAGACTGTTGCGCGGGGGCAAGCTGAGTCCCAAACAAAGTCTCGATCTGCCTGAAGAGGCTGGTGCCTGAAAGTCATGTCTAAACTGCTGCGTAGTCAAATCACGAATGCGACGAAGACCGTCGTCGTGAAGATCGGTACGAGCGTTCTGTCGCGAGACAATGACACGCTTGATGTGGAACGCATTGCGTCGATCGTCGAGCAAGTCCATCTGATCCGTCAGACGGGGCGGCGAGTGATCGTCGTCACGAGCGGCGCAGTCGGTGCCGGTATCGGATTGCTGAAGCTCAACGGCCGACCGAGCGATCTGCCGCACCTGCAAGCCGCAGCGGCGACCGGGCAGGCTCATCTGATGCGCGTCTACAACGACTGCCTCGACAAGCACGGCTACAAGGCCGCTCAACTGCTGCTGACCGCGAACGACTTCCGCAGCCGCGATCGCTATCTCAACCTGCGCAACACGCTGTGCACGCTGTTCGAATACCCGATCATTCCGATCATCAACGAGAACGACACGGTCAGCATCGAAGAGATCAAGTTCGGTGACAACGACCAGCTCGCGTCGATGGTCTGCAACCTGATGGACGACTCGCTGCTCATCATTTTGTCGGTGATCGACGGTCTCTATTCGGGCGATCCGAATGCGCCGGGCAGCGAAGTCATTCGCCTGGTCGACAGTTGGGACGATGGCCTGCTGGGCTTCGCGACGGACTCGAAAAGCAAACGCGGCACCGGCGGTATGCAGGCCAAGCTGCAGTCGGTGCGTCGCGCGACCGAAGTGGGCGACAACGTCATCATCGCGAACGGCAAGACGCCGGATGTCCTCACGCGGATCATCGCCGGTGAGGAACTGGGCACGCTGTTCCTCGCCAAACAGGGAGCAGTTCCCGCATGGAAGACATGGATCGGCTACACGGTCAAACCGGGTGCTCACCTGCGAGTCGACGCTGGCGCGAAGTCCGCGCTGGTACAGCAGGGCCGCTCACTGCTGGCAATTGGAGTTGCTGCTGTGGACGGTGACTTCGATCGCGGTGAAGTGATCTCCATCATCGGCCCGGACGGCCAGGAGTTCGCTCGCGGGCTGACGAATTACTCCAGTCACGAAGCCCGCCTGATTCGCGGCAAGAAGACCGAAGACATCGCGGCCATCCTGGGCGACGTGCCCTACGATGAGGTCGTGCATCGCGACAATCTCGCGGTTTTCAACGTGCGCTCGACCTAGAAATTCTGCCTTCCGGCAGGTCGTCTCAACGAAACAGCCAACTCCCCTCGCCCCTTTGAGGAGAGGGGGCGGGGGTGAGGGGCGATGCTCGACAACCCGGATTCGGACTCACGCCGTCAGTCAACTTCATCAAAGACACTTGCATGTTGCGCCCTCAACTCCGTCAGCTTCAGTTGCGTCTCAAGCCGTTGCGCGATGACTTGATCAATCATCCGATCTACTCCGTCGTCAACACGCTGCCGCGGTTGCGCGCGTTCATGCAGAGTCACGTCTTCGCCGTGTGGGACTTCATGTCGCTGCTGAAGGCTCTGCAGCGATCGCTGACCTGCGTGGAAGTGCCGTGGCTGCCCCCAGTGGATTCAGCCGCGTGTCGACTCATTAATGAGATCGTGCTGGGTGAGGAATCCGACGAAGACGGACAGGGCGGACATGGCAGCCACTTCGAGCTGTACCGATCCGCGATGCAGGCGATGAACGCCTCAACAACTTCCATCGACCAGTTTTGCGATCAACTTCGCGCGGGCCGCTCGGTCAGTGAGTCGCTCGAGTTGGCTCAAGCCAGCAAGGCGGCCGCTCAGTTCGTGCAATCAACGTTTGCGATCTTGGCTTCGAATCGTCCGGCTGAGATTGCGGCGGCGTTCACGTACGGCCGCGAGGACGTCATCCCCGAGATGTTTCAGCGCTTCGTGGACGGCTTGAGGCAGCAATCGCCATCGCAGTTCGAGCGATTCCATTTCTATCTGGAGCGACACATTCATCTGGATGCCGACGAGCACGGCCCGAAAGCTCTGCTGATGCTGGAGTCCATCTGCGGCACGGATGCCGAAGCCTGGAAGTCCGCTGAGCGAGCTGCTCAAGCCGCGATCTCTGCCCGCCTGCGTTTCTGGGACATGCTGAGCGAAGACCTGCGCGGTATCGCGTGATGCTCAGCAACATGAACTGACCATTGACTGAGCAGCCAGGCGCTAGCCGCCGGTTCTGCAGTGAACCATTCGCGCCGCAACAACCACCCGCCGTTAGCGCGTCGCGGCTCATTCAGACAGAGAAGTTGCTACCGAGAGTTTGTAGGGCGGACAATCCTGTCCGCCGTTCCTGTCGAAGCGAGGCGGACAGGGATTCGGCGAGGCGCAGCAGTGGATCTCGCAACTACTGCAGCTCAACGCCCTGAGCACGCCGGAAGAACTTCATGTCTTCCCAGACGTCCTTCTTCGCGGAAGGAGTGCGCAGCAAATACGACGGGTGGTAGGTGCACATCACTTTGATGCCCTGATAGTCGAAGAACTTGCCACGCAGCTTGCCGATCGACGAGGTGATATTCAGCAGGTTCTGAGCTGCTACCGAACCCCAGCAGACGATGTATTTGGGATTAATGGTCGCAATCTGGGCGTCCAGATACTCGCGGCAGTTCGCAGCTTCATCGGGGCCCGGAGTCCGATTGCCCGGCGGTCGGCAACGCAGGATGTTGCAGATGTAGATCTCTTCGCGTGTCAGTTTGCTGGCTGTGATGATCTTGTTGAGCAACTGCCCCGCCGCACCCACGAACGGCTCGCCTTGCCGGTCCTCGTCAGCTCCGGGCGCTTCGCCGATGAACATGATCTCGGCTTCCGGATTGCCGACGCCAAACACCGTCTGATGTCGGGTCCGGGCCAGCTCTTCACAACGAGTGCACTGAGCCACCCTAGCCGCAACATCCTTCAGTTGGGCAACGCGCTCATCACGAGTCAGATTCAAGCACGGCCGCGCGGGAGCGGCAGCCGCTGGTTTCTCAAACAAACTGGCAGCAGGTGCTGCGGGTGCTGATCGAGCAACCGCAGGCGCTGTCGGGGAAGCACTCGGCGACGGTGATGGTGTCGCTGCTGCGGGAGCCGTTGAAACAACAGGCTGCGTTCGTGGCGTGGGTGCCAGTGAAGACTTCGCAGCCGGTGCCGAAGCGACAGGAGCCGTGGGCTTCGCAGCCGGAGCCGATTGCAGGGCCGTCGCCAAATCGCGCGCGAAGTCTGCCGGAACGTGAGTCACTCCGGCACTTCGCAAGTCCTCAAGCATCTGGCGAACAGCACGCTGACGATTCATGAACTCTCTCGGTGGTCAAACAGTGGAAGCAGACAAGCTGCATGCCGTTTTGTAGGACGGGTCTCCCGACCCGTCCATCGCACCGAGTATCGCCAAAGGGGACGAGTCTGGAGACTCGTCCTACACCAGTCATCGCAATCTTTAAGACGGAGCTTAAAACAGCTCGTGAATCGGGGCGCCGTTCTCGATCGCGTAACGCGGGCGGCCGCGCTGGTCGTTGTAGGTGAGGTCCAGCGGCAGGCCGAAGTGTCGGTAGATTGTCGCGGCCAGATCACCCGGGGTGACAGGACGAGCCGCGATGTGACCACCATCCGGCTCGGAGGCACCAATCACCTGGCCGTGCTTCAAGCCGCCTCCGGCCAGACACATCGACATCACGTCGGTCCAATGATTGCGACCGTCGGTGCTGTCTTGAGTCCCCATGTTCGGCGTGCGACCGAACTCGCCCATCGCGATGACGAGCGTGTTATCCAGCAGGCCGCGTTCATCGAGATCGTTAACGAACGTTGTGATGAGATGATCAAACAGCGGCAGCAGCGGGCCGAGCCCCTTCGAAATACCGCCGTAGGGAGGGATGTTGTCGCCGTGCGTGTCCCATGTGCCCGAGGCTGTGTGATAACTCAGGTCGAGTGTCACAAAGCTGGCCCCAGCTTCGACGAGTCGCCGTGCGATCAACGCCTGCTGACACCACAAGTGGTTACCATACTTTGCACGGACTTCGGGAGCTTCAGCATCAATATCAAACGCCCTCTGTGCTCGACCACCGAGCAGCAGGCTCGCCGCCTGTTGCGAGTAGCTGTCGAGAGCCTCCATCGAACCGCCTTGATCGAGGTCTCGACGCAATTGATCAAACTGCAGCAACAGCGATTGCCGAGTATGCACTCGCGGCTCGTTCAGGCCGGTCGGCATTGAGAACAGGTTGGCGTCTGTCCTGGTGCCCGTGTCTTTACCAACCAGATCATAGACCGGCAGCCTCGTCGCCTGATTCGCGATGAACGGGTCGTACTCCTTGCCGAGATACCCCGCGAACGCCAGATGCGACCGCGATTTCATGAAGGAAACGTAAGGCGGCATCGCGGAATGGTTCGGGCCGTGATGCTTGGCAATCATCGAACCAATCGCCGGATATAATTCCGCCTCACGATTCACGCGGGGTTCGGCGGTCAGATTCGCCGTCTGAAAAACTTTGTTCGGTTCGTGATTACTGCCGCGCGCATCAACCGACCTGATAATAGTGAATTTATCGAGCATCGCCGCCTGCTTGGGCAGATGTTCGCAAATCACCACTCCGGGCAACTTCGTTTGAGTCACCCCGAACGGACCGCGATTGTTGAACGGTCGATTCGGCTTACTGTCCCACGTATCGATCTGCGAAGGCCCTCCGGCCATCCACAGCAGCACCAGACTCTTGCCAGACCCGATCGGCTTGCCGGACTGAGCGGCCTCGGAACGTTGCCTCAGCAGCTCCGGCAGAGTGAGCCCCGCCACACCGGCAACACCCGCTTTCAGCATTCCGCGCCGATTGACCAGCATCAGCCCTTCACGCTGGCGAGCATTAAATCCCGCGAAAGCATGTCCTACCGAATGCTGAGACGAATGGCCGAACATCGCGCGTCTCCAGAGAAGAACTCACCGAACTGGCAGTCGAACCCAAACAATCGCGAGGCGCGTCAGCATTGAACGCCCCTGCAGAGGATCGGTCAACTCGGAAGACGTTGTTGACGTGGTTAACAACAGCTTTCAGGGCGCGCGTTTCCGAGATTCAACGATGCTTTTGCAACTCGAAGATTTCGTCGCAGAGCCGTCTATCAAGATCTCCATCGAATTGTTGAATCCTGCCAAACGATGCCGGTAACTCTGCTGAAAGGCTCGTGAAGCCGCGGATACTCAAATTAGCAAACGGGGTCTCGTCTGCAATCAGCGTCAGGAAGAAGTGACTCTTCATCCCCCACTTCACGTTCGAGTCTTCTCTGGGATGCATTCTGGTCTCGAGCACAGCGGCTTCCGACAGCTTCTCAATGTGGGCTTTATCGGTGACAGGGAGAATCTCCCCGTTCACGAAGCCTGGCATGTAGGCGGCCCGAATCTGAATCGAGTCCGCAGACCGAATAAGCTGCTGAAGCTCTTTCGTATCCGGACGGCGGATGAAGGCCCTCGCAGCCTTTCTGGCCGGAGGGGCCAACTCACTGGCCCAGATCGTCAATAACAGCAACACACAGGCGCCAGTCAGACACGCTGCTTTCCTGCGAAACGTCCATGCTGTGGCCATGCCTCGTCCCTGAATTTGTCTGAGTGCACAACGCCGCGGTGACTCGTCGTATTTTCACTGACAAGTGCGGTCGCAAAGAGTCGGTTAATACCGTGTGCAGATCAATATCACGTTGGCCGAACGTTTAATACGGATCCTAGGAAAGCCCTGCGCGTGGTGAGCGGCAAGGCGCCCGCCGGTTCTGGAGTATCGATAATCAAGGGTGACGATCGCCCTTCACCCCCAGTCGCTCTCCCCGGAATCCGGGGCGAGGGGAGCGACAAACGCCCAATGGCTAATTGCCGGTCTTCTGTGGGCGGTTGGTGCGGACGGGTTCGACGGGGGTGGCTTCGGTTCGGGGGGTGATCAGCGAGGGGCCGGGGTTGTTCAGGCTGGCTTGAGTGGATTTCAGGGTCGACAGAGCGAATTGAACTCCGAACAGGCCAATCACCACGGCCACCACGATCATGATCAGCTTGGTCTTGTCGAACTCGACATTGAGCTGACGATGGCTGCGGCGGGCCAATGTAGGCGAACTGTCGTCATCGTCGCGCACGGCGGGCACGGATCGCGTCTTGGTGCTGCGGTCGGCCATGGTCTCAGCGTCCTTCGCACGAGGACGCTCGCCGCGCTTCGGTGCGGGACGTTCGGCAGTCTTGGCTTCCGGCTTCGCGGGACGGTTACCGCCAGCGCCGCGCTTGGGGGAGCTCTTCAGCACCATTTCGGACTCATCGTCATTCGCTGCGGCGGAGCGCTTCGTCGAGCGCTTCTTCGGCGCGGGTGCGTCCTGGGAGTCTTCTTCCAGCGAAGCGATGACGCTCATGTTGATTTCGCGCTCTTCCGGGTTCACTCGCTCCAGGGCATCGATCAGTTCGTCCGGCGTCTGATAGCGGTGCTCCGGCTTGATCTCCATCATGCGATGCAGGATCGAGACCAGAGACGGTGAAATGTCGGAATTGACTTTGCGTGGATCGGGACGATCCGCGTGAGCGTGCGCGTTGAGCTTGTTGAGTAGGTCACCATCGGTGAACGGTGGCTTGCCAACCAGCAGGAAGTACCAGGTTGCTCCCAGCGAATAGATATCGCTGCGGAAGTCAGCCAGCTTGCTGTCGCGAGCCTGTTCGGGGGACATGTAGTCCACGGTCCCCACAGTGGTACCAGCGCGGGTGATGCTGGCGCACTCTTCTTCATCCAGCGAACGAGCCAGGCCCATGTCAGCCAGCTTCGTCACGCCGGTCTTCTTGTTGACGAGCAGGTTCGAAGGCTTGATATCCCGATGGACGATATGGCGCTCATAGGCATGAGCCAACGCTGCCACCACTTGCTTGATGACGTCCAGAGACTTCTCGGCGGACAGCGGGCCGCGTTCGGCAACGAGTTCGGCGCAGTCGATGCCCTCAACGAACTCCATCGCGATGAAGAGGTGCCCGTCGATCTCGCCACGGTCGTAGACGCGGACGATGTTCGGATGGTCCAGCTGCGCAGCGGCTTTACCTTCGGACTTGAAACGCTTGATCAGCTGCGGGTTCTGGGCCTTGTCGGGCTGCAGGATCTTGATCGCTACCAGGCGGTCCAGTTCTTCATCGAGAGCCTTATAAACGGCTCCCATGCCGCCCTGTCCGAGCAGAGATCCGTCGACGTACCGGCCAAACCGCTTGAAACCGCGATGCGCAGCTTCCCGCTTGCCGGAGCCTGACGATCCTGTCTCGGATGAACTCATCTTACTTCTCTGAACACGTCGTTGCGTCACAGGCATCACGTCTACCTTAAATGATCCATTCAGTCCGCCGGTAAGACGCAGAAGTGCATCTACAGGTTCCTGAATGTCCATTTGGCAGACGCGAAGGCGTTACTTCCCGAATTGTTTGTCAGCAAAATCGAGGAACGTGCGCCAATCCTCGGTGGTCATCGAGTGTTTTCCCTCGCGAATGTAGTAGCCTAAGCGACTGTTCACGAGCTTGCCAGTTTCCGGGAAGTCTTTGGCCTCCAGCCCCTGAACTCCCAGAAAGCGATAGACCGGATCAGCGCCCTTCAATACGTCGAACTGGCCGTTCGGATTAGCCCAAGAATCCTCAACTGCGTTAGAAAGCAGGACAGGACGAGGGGCACACAGGGCGACCAGGCAATTCTGGTCGAAGGGCAGCTTGTCGGTCTGCTCGTTGAATTCCGGGAAGGTGTCGTTGAACCAGTGCGGGAAGACATCGTTGATGCGTTTCACCGGTTCGCCGATCTTGCCGCGACTGGGGGCTGTCCCTCCACAACCCGCCTGATGCGGAATCACCAGCGCGACGCGTTCATCCAGAGCCGCCGCCAGCAGAGCCGTCTTGCCCAGCCGAGAATGGCCTACGACGGCGATCCGTTTGGGATCAACCGCCGGGTCGGTGAGCACGTAGTCGATCACTCGGTGAGTGCCGTACGCCCAGGCGGCGATCGAACCCCAGTCGTGCTTGCCAAGTTCCTTCTGGCCGGGCTTCAGGAAGAACGGATGCACGCCGTCTGAGAAGTCCGGGCGATCCGGGTCCACATCGCCGTAATAGAAGAGGGCGATGCCGTAACCGCGATCGATGATCATCTCGATGTTCCAGTTCGCGGCTTGCGTGCCGCGTCCCGCATCGGTCGCCTGATTGTCGACGCAGCCAGCGCAGCTCTTCGGCATCCAGCTTTTAGGCAGCGAGATGGACTTCTCATCCAGCACGGCATGATTGCCGCAGAAGTTTATGCCGACCCACATCGGAATTTTTTGACCGGCTTCGCGCTGATTCGGCATGACGACCAGCACGCCGACCGGCGGTGTTCCAGCCGGACCAAATCGCAACGTGACGTCGCGCATGGTCGCTTTGCCTTTGAGGATATCTGACTTCTCGGATTCGACCTTCGCCGTCACGGGAGCCGGAGCGGGCAGGTAGCCGTACATGTAGTGCTGAAAGAGTGCCTTCAACTCGGGCCGACGTTCCTGCTCCCACTGTTCTTTGGTGGTGACCTTCTTGCCGTCGAACATGACAAGCGGATCAGGCAGATCGGATTGTGGCTTCAGCTGGCTGACCGGAGGAAAGTCCGCGGCCGCACACATTCCTGACAACATCAGCCAAAACGCAGGCAACAGTCTTCGCATGATGATTTCTGGTCTTTAGAAGCCAATGAGATTACAGGCCCGCCGCTCATCAGAGAGAACTCACACGCGGACCTCAGCCAGCACAGCCCGAGTAAGCGTTGGCAACGGGACTGGTCTCCCGCGGGGCTATGCTCTTACTCAAGGGATTTGAGGATAGACCAGGCGCGTGCGCGGTTCTAGTGGGTCGTCAGAGCAGAGATGACAAGACCGTAGGCCGGACAATCCTGTCCGGTGGTTGGACGGGACACATGTAGGTCCCGAGACAATCCTGAGCGGCCAGGTAATAGCCGCCGGTTCTGTGGTGGTTCATGTCCGTCGCACCAATCACCCGCCGCTAGCGCGTTGCGGCTCACTGGAGAGCCTCACCCTTTCATGGTGATTCAATCGGTCGTGACGAAGGGTGCGCCGTCGGTGGTTGCCGAATGGATTGTTTACTCAGCGACACCTTGGTACTTGCGCTGGGAGGGCGAATGAGCTTAGCCTGCGAGACGTTCGGAGATCTCGCGGAGGGGCAGCATCACGGTGCCGATGCCGCGGTGGCGGAACATTTCGGACAGGTGCTGGTGGCAGGTGAAGAACAGGATCTGCTGGTTGTCGTTGGCGAGTCGCAGCAACTCGTCGACGGCCAATCGCGTTCGCTCCTGGTCGAAGTTAACGAGGATGTCGTCCAACACGACGGGCAGATCAACGCCGGTCTTCGAGAACTGTTCAATCAACGCCATGCGAATCGCCAGGAAGAGTTGTTCCTGAGCGCCACTGCTCAGGTTCTCCACACGGACTGGCTCTGACGATCCAGTTTCGACACACAGGCCGCGTTCGCCCAGCGGAGTCCACACGTTCGTGTAACGACCACCACTCAAGCGACGTAGGATGTCGCGGGCTCGGGCGAGGATCGGCGTCTGATGATTGCGTTCAAATTCAAGCCGCAAACCATCGAGCGTCTGCAGCGACCATTCGAGAGCAAACCAGTCTTCGGTCAGATCCGTGATCTCAGACAGCAGTTGCTCGCGCTCAAATCGCAGTTCGGCGGAGGAACTGTCGGATTCGACAATCTTGAGTTCCTGCCGCGTGCGGTTGAGTTGCTCGTGAGCCAGTTCAATCTCGGCGGCGATGTCTTCCAGTTCCTGCTGAATGGTTTCGATCGCATGCTGATTTCGCTGCCGGTCGAAGTCGCGCAGATCGCTTTCGACGATCGCCATCGTTTGATTGGACGAAGCGACGCGTTCGAGTTCGCCGCGCGCCTTCATCAACTGATCTTCCAACGCGACGCGGCGTTCGATGTTGGCGGCTCGTTCCTGGAAATCATCAATCGAAGCCGCGCCGCCACGCACCAGCAGAGCGGATTGTTGCAGCTTCAGACGACGGATCTTCGGCCACAGACTCGATGCCTGTGCCCGCTTCAGACGCACTTCTTTCAGCAACTGACGCCGTTCAGTCAGCCTGTCGGCCATCGTGGTGAGTTCGCGTTTCCAATCGTCCAGCACGGCCAGCGGATTGGAGTAGTCGCGTTTCCAGCGCAGAGCGGTATGACCGACTTCTTCAATCCGGGCGCGATACTTCTGAAACAGCTTCTTGCCAAGGTTGGCGTCGGTGAGCAGCGCATCCATTTGCTTCAACAGAACGGCAGCGCGGCCGAGCTGATCGCGTTCGGACAAGGCGGCATCGACGTTCACGGTCTCAGTCAGACCCTGCGAACGAAGCTGATGCACCCACTGCTGACGCGCGGCACCGAATTCACGCTGAGCTTCGTGCAGGCGCACTCGTTTGGTAATCAGCGCCTGACGGGCACGAGTCACCCAGTTGTCGAGCCGATCCAGTTGCTCCAGTTGGCGCAGCCGATCATGGCAGCATTGCATCAGCTCCACGTCGGTCATCTTGCGATCGAGTTTCGACAGCGCGAACTCGCTGGCTTCGTCGGTCGTCTGATCGTGAATCTTGATGGCCCCGGGCTTCGCGGCCACATGGTGTTCGCCGTTGGCGTCGCCCTTCGCGTAGTTGGCGGGCAGCTCAATGCTCAGCGAATGGAACGTAGCGCTGATCGGAACCGTCGGCACAACAGGCGGCGGCAGCACGGGCTTGGGGCCGAAGATCAGATCGCAGAGTTCTTCGTGACGCTTGTGCGTTTCTTTCTGACGACGCTCGATGTCGGTCAGCTCGCGTTTCATGCGGGCGAGTGTGCTGGCGACTTCGCCTTCGAAGTGTTTCTTCAGTGACCACGTCAGACCTTCGCAGCACAGGCCGAGCATGAAGTAGCCCATGCCGGCGATGAAGTTGGACTGCAGGCCCATCGAAAGACCGCCGAGTCCCAGCACGCCGCCGACCAGTCCCAGTGCGGAGAACACGACATACACCCATTGCGGCAACGACGGATCGACAGACAGGCGATCCAGTTGCTCGCTGAGCCGTGCCTTGTGTTCCACCAGCTCGGCTTCGCGGACTCGCAGTTCGCCGAGTTCCTCAATGTGGCTGAGTTGGTCCTGAGTTTTGGCGATGGCTGCCGCAATGGAATCGACGCCGAGTTGCTCTTTGCGTTCGACCAGCAGCTTCTGTCGACGATGGCATTTTGTGTGCAGCTTGCGATAGCGACGGCTCACCCAGCGATTGCGCTGCTCGCTGCGTGAAAATTCGCGCGCCCGTTCATGCAGGCAGTCCGTGCCGAGATGATCGACATCCAGCTTGCGCAGCCGCTCGATCGTCCAGCCGGCATCGAGCCGCAGCAGGGCTTCGTCGATTTGCGTCTTCAGGACGTTGGCGTCTTTCACTGAGTCTTGTGCGAAGTGCACGATTTCGGTGAGCCAGTCGCGCTGATCGACGAGGCTCTGCATCGTCGGAGCGTAGCGGCGCAGATTCGGGTCGATCTCCACCTGGCGGCGACGATCGCGGAGCAGCTTCGCTTCGGCACTCAGCGCCGCACGACGTGAGCGGAGCGCGTCGAGTTCACCTTCGATCTGCCGCAGTGTCGCGAGGCCGTTTTTCGGGAAATCGCCATTCGCAGGAACATTACCCAGCTCGCGTTCCAGGTGCTTCACCTTGCGCCACGGTTCCCACACCAGGTCCATGTATTCGTGACCGCGGAGCTGCTCTTCCAATCCGCGCTGCCGATCCTTCGCGTCGATGATCGACTCTTCCAGCTTGCGACGATCGTCGCAGAGCTTGCCATAGCGGCGGCGGGTTTCATGACCGCCTTCGAGCTGTCGATCGAGTGCTTCGAGGTACCCGTGCTTCTCCGTCAGCGTGCCGGTACCGTGCTCGATATCCAGAATGGCGGACCGCTTCTGACGCGTCTCATCAATGATACGCAGCAGGCGGCGGCCTTCCAGACCCATTGAGACCGAGTAGATGTGCTCGGCGACTTCCTGAGCTTCGAGCGAGGCCAGCGTCTGCAATTCGGGCAGACCAATGGCGAAGACGTTCTCGTAGAGTTTCTCGGAGACGTTGCCGACGAGGTCGCGCACCAGCGACGTACCGTCGGTGATCGGACCTTCGCCGTCGCGTTCCAGGCGGCGAGCGGTCACCAGTCCGCGCGTGCCCGCCTTGCCGATGCGACGCACCAGCCACGTTTGTTTGTTGTGCTGAATCTGCAGGGCACCGCCCCACGGCGCATGATCGTCCGGGTTCTTGAGCCGGCGCAGGTCCTCGCTGTCGAAGCCATACAGCACGCCGCGCACGAAGCGCATCAGCGTCGTCTTGCCGGCTTCGTTCGGACCGAAGAACACGCTCAAGCCTGCGTCGTCCACCGGCAGGTCAAGTCCCTGCCAGGCTCCATAACGCTCGATGTGAATCCGCTCTAACTTCATGGGCTGGTTCCCTCCCTGAAACCAGAACGTCGAACGAACAACGGCGTTCGTTCCGACGTTTGGGACGACCACTGGCCGCCCCGCTCTCGCGTCACTCGTAATCGCCACTCACCGACAGACTCGACCCGCATCCCATCCCCTGCCGACTCAATCGCCTTTAGTCGTTCGCGGGATCGATTCTCACAAACCAGTTCACGCCCAGCTTCTTGGCCTTCGCCGCAATTGATTCTTCGTCGACTCGCGTGGCCAGCGCTTCCAGCTTCTCCAGCCAGGGCGCTTCGCGTGTGCCGACTTTCTTCTGATTCTGCTCCAGCACCGTTTTGACGATCGCATGCGATTCGTCCAGTCGCATGAAGAAGCCCTTGCCGACCAGGCTGCGCGCTGCCGGTCGAGTAGCCTCGGTCTCACGGCGATTGGAAGAAGATGTTTCCAGCAGCGTTTCTTCGGTGTTGATCTCCGGCTCCGGAAGTGGCGTTGCCAGTTCCAGCCGATGAGCCACCAACTGCGACGATGAAAAGATCGTGTCCGCCGCCAGCAGTTCGAAGAGTTCCTGCTGTGATTCGCGTTCGCCGAGCGAATCGTGCAACGTGCCCGAACCCTTCAAGGTCCAGTCCACAATCAGCAGCGGTCGGGATTCCAGTTGGTCCAGTCCGTTGAGCCAGTCGCGCATGTCGCGAATGAGTTCATCCCAGGACGTGTCTTGCTGGAGCTGCAGTTCGCAGCGTTCACGTCGAATGGTGGACGTGCAGAGGAACTCGTGCCCGAGCCGGCCTTGCTCATCAACAGTGACCAGCGAGCACCCATGCGGACCGACATTCCGCTTCGATTGCGGGACGGCCGGGCCGGGACCGTGTCCCACCTTCGAGCCGCGGTTCGCACTGAGGCGTCCGTATTCAGCCCCGACGGCCAGATAGTCGACGCCAAAAATGTTGAGCCAGTTTTCAACGGTATGCCGCGTGGCTGACGTACTCACGGACGGAGCGATCACGCCAACCCGCAGGGGCGTGACGCGGGTGCCGTGAGTCGACGCTCCCTGAGTCGACTGCCCGTTCCCGGACTGAGCACACGATTCGAGTGTCGCAATGACAGTGTCATCACGCATGATCGCCGTCAGTTCGTCTTCGGTCGGATCAAAGACGGTGACGTTCGCCGGCAATTCACCGAGTGCCCGCCAGGCGGACGCTGGATCATGCGGACCGGGAACCACGAAAACCTGAATACCGGCTTCGTCGAGCGTGTCAAAGCCGTCAATCAGCGTGATGCGGGCTTTGAGGCTGTGGTCGCGTTCATCGAACGTGCCGCCAGTCAGCAACAGAAAGTCCACATTATGATTGAGGCAGGCTTCGACAATGCGTTCGAAGCTGGCGACGGTGGCGTTGAGCGCAATGGAACGTGCTTCTTTTGAAAGCGCGCCCAGATCACGCAGTTGATGATCAATCAACGCGTTGGCGACATGAATAAATCGCAACGGCTGCAGCGGCACAGCGACCTCCCTTTCGCGTGAACTGCCTGCAAGATGCACAGCGGCACTCCCATACCACTGGCACTTCAATAAGTTGTAGGTCCCGCAGGACGCCAAACTGTAGACCGATTTCCCTCGTCTCTCCAAGACGGCTTTTTCGGCAAGCCGTTTTTCGGCTGGTTTGAACCGTGAATATTGTTCACGTGCAGGCTGTCAGTTGGACGGCACACAGTGGCCTCGCCCTCCCAGATGCACATGCGGTTCCATCAAGCCGCTTTGATCGCCGGACCAAGCACCCGTCGCTAGCGCGTTGAGGCTCACTTCAACTGCCCACTGGGATCCGCAGCAGGTTTGGGCACGGCTGCCCCAATTCTCATCCGTGTTCGATCCGTGGCTGAACAAATTCAGTCCGGATTCTTGCGGTAGTCCAGCGGGGCTTTCTGGCCGGGCTGCATCAGGGATTGATACTTGCGCTGGCCGAGTCGGCGTTCATGTTCGGCTTGAGCCTCAAGGAGGCGGCCGGGGTTCGTGTAGAGGTCCCAAGCCGTCACAGCGAGAACTCGCGCGGCCAGTTGCATGCCCTTCTTGCCGATGGTGGTGCCGCTGCCCGCGATGACCTGCCAGGAATGTCCCGGAGTGCCGGGTGCCCAGCAAGACGTTGAGAAGCCAGTTGTTGGCACGAGCCACGAGATGTCTCCGACATCCGTTGAACCTTTGCCAGTCTGGCCGCTGCGATCGACGACCGTCTTGATGGTATCCAGCGAGGGCTTCTCGTCGCAGGTTTCCTGGATTTTCAGGGCAAACTCGGCTTCCGCCGGCGTGTAGCTGAGATCATTCAGTTCGCGCAGATTCTTCAGAGCGATTTGAGCCAGCGCGTTGTTCGGCAGAATCTCGCGGGTGCCGCCTTCGAACTTGATGTCGAGCTTCGTCTCGGTCGCCAGCGCTGCACCTTGAGCACACAGCAAGAGCCGCCGATAAACATCCTGCACGACGTCGCCATCGGGATGACGCACGTAGTAATAGATCTCGGCAAACTCAGGCACGACGTTCGGAGCTTTGCCGCCGGACGTGATCACATGATGGATGCGCGTGAAGTCGGGCGTGTGTTCACGCAGCAGCTCAGATGCATGAGCTGTCAGTTCCAGTGCGTCAACGGCGGAGCGGCCTTTCTCTGGTGAACCGGCCGCGTGAGTCGACTTCCCGTGAAACCGAAATTTGACCGCCATGCGTGCCAGCGCCGAACGATCACCAGCGGAGTTCTCGGAACTCGGATGCCAGTGCAGCACGGCAGCGCAATCTTTGAAGAGACCGGCTTGCGACATGAAGACCTTACCGCTGCCGCCTTCCTCAGCCGGGCAACCGTAAAACCGCACGGTGCCTTTGATGGTGCCGGCTTTGATCTGCTCAGCAATCGCCATTGCGGCAGATGCGCTCGCGGTTCCGAAAAGGTGATGTCCGCAGGCGTGCCCGCAAGTAACTCCGTCACGTAACTGACGGTAGGGGACGGCATCCTGAGATAAACCGGGCAGCGCGTCGTACTCGCCGAGAATGGCGATGACGGGTGCTTCCGTGCCGTAGGTTGCCGTGAAGGCTGTCGGGATCTCGGCG
>CAYLTY010000196.1:0-16311 GCA_964386705.1 uncultured Planctomycetaceae bacterium | reverse complement strand
GGCATTTCAACTCCGCTACCCGTTATCCGGGCGCAACCCGTCGTCTCAAGGATCCTCCCGGACGACAAAACAAGTCGCGTGTGCACACCCCGTCCAGGCCCACAAGTCGGCTTGACTTGCGTGACCAGTCGTCAAAAGTCCTTGTGAAGGAATACTTTCGGACGACAGGAGCGTTGGATCAAAAGCACGTTCTGCGACGTAAACGATCCGCCCCAATGGCGGAAACTGGCGGGACTCTAATCCGACTGAAACGGACGGTCAAACCTCACGCCCGGGCGGGTTTAGGCACTTCCGACCCGCCTCTCGGTCGCAAATTGGGACGGCAGATTGTCGAATTCAACCCGCCCGTTGCCGCTTCCGAGTTCTGAAAGGTCATCGCTGATGAGCAGTGCGTCAAATAAGGTCATCATCACTTGCGCTGTGACCGGCGCCATCCACACGCCGACGATGTCGCCTTACCTGCCGATCACGCCCGATGAAATCGCTGATCAAGCGATCGCAGCCGACCAAGCCGGGGCGTCCATTTTGCACCTGCACGCTCGCGACCCCATCGACGGCAAACCGACGCCCGACCCGAACACCTTCTACAAGTTCCTGCCGAAGATCAAAAACTCCTGCGACGCCGTCATCAACATCACGACCGGCGGCGGACACGGCATGACACTGGATGAGCGTCTGCAAGCTGCGCTCCGAATCAAGCCGGAAATGTGCTCGCTCAACATGGGCTCGATGAACTTCGGCCTCTACCAGATGCTGGGCCGGCATTCCGAATGGAAATACGAGTGGGAGCCGAAGGCCCTCGAGGCTTCGCGCGACTACATCTTCCGCAACACCTTCGCGGACGTTGAGCAAGTGCTGAAACGCGTCGGCGAAGGTTGCGGTTCCAAGTTTGAATTCGAGTGCTACGACATCGGCCACCTCTACAACCTGGCGCACTTTCTCGATCGCAAGCTGGTCCAGCCGCCACTGTTCGTGCAAACGATCTTCGGCATTCTGGGAGGCATCGGTCCCGACCACGAATCGCTCATGCACATGCGCCGGACTGCGGATCGTCTCTTCGGTGACGCCTATCACTGGTCCATACTGGCGGCGGGCAAAAACCAGATGCCGCTCTGCACGATGGGAGCCATCATGGGCGGCAATGTGCGAGTCGGCCTCGAAGACAATCTCTATCTGCGTAAGGGCGAACTCGCCCGCAATAACGCGGAACTAGTGTCTCACATCCGCGGCATCCTGTCGGCTCTCTCACTGGAAGTCGCGACGCCCGCCGAAACACGAGAGCTGCTGAAACTGAAAGGTGCCAGCAACGTCGACTTCTAATGCAACGTCCGACCTACACATCGTTCATCTCAACCGTGATGAGCCACTAACGAACGTGACGGCGGAAGTGGCCTCGGGTACGGCGCCAGAGTTCGTGCGGGGCGGAGAGTAAGATCGCGCCCGCAGCAACGATCGTTGTGGCGCCTTTGCTGAGTGGCACAACAGCTTGCGCATCGTCGGACTTCAGCTCGAACACCGGCTCAGTTGATTCTTCGACAGCCTCGCCCGGTTCGGTTGGCAGGAAGCGCCGCGGGACTGCCGGGACAACTCCCTCAACGTCATCCGCAACGATCGCGGGAGTGGTTTCCTCAAGCTCCGGTACCGCTTCGTTTGTCGGTGCCGGTACCTGCAGCTCGCGCGGCTCGGGTTCCGGAATCTGCTGATTGAACAACGAGTTGATCACTTCCAACCGACGAGTCTTCACGGTGTCCGGATCAACCAACTGCGGTGCCGACTGGACGGTCTCTGCGGCGGCTGGCTGAATCTTCGAGCTTTCCTTCGCGGTCACGTCTTTCGCGACCGCGACCACTCCCGAATCATTCAGTGCATCTGGTCGCGCGGCGACAACAACCAAAGCGGACGATACGAACTCATTACCGGCAACCGGTGGTGCGGCTGACGGAATGCTCTGATACAGCATCGTCACCAGTTCCGCCTGTCGCGGATTGCTGGAGACGAGCAGTGTCGGAGCCGGTAACCGTGACGCCTCCGGCTCGACATCATGAGTGACCGTCAGACGTTGTTCCGGCTCGCTGGTCGAGGTGCCATCAGCCAGCTCATCGCTCACTTCATCAGCTTCGCCAGCGGTTGAGAACAGCGTGTAGAAGATGACATCGACGGGAAGTTCTTCGTCAACGACATCGGCGGACTGCTCGTCTGGTTTCGTTTCACCAGCCCTGTCGATGGCGGCCTCAAACACCTCTTCGCCGCCGAACGTCTTGTCGGTAACGAAGATCTCTTCGTCGGCTTTCGTCTGCAGCTCTTCAGCAGAGTCGATGTCCTTCATCTCCACTGCATCATCCCACGGAGTTTCGTCGGCCAGCCCGGGTTCAATGGAGACAAGGACCGCAGAGAGCAGCGACCGGTCTTCCAGGCGGTCTCCGAACGCGCACAGGCTCTTGCGGCGGCGAGCCGCCGATGGGCGTCCCATCAGCGCATGAAGCCAGTCGAGCGTGCGGCGGATCATCCCTCTCTCCTCGCGACGCCCGCAATGATTGTCTCAGCGCGAGACTTCAGGCGCTTAATATGTGCATCGTCCGGAGAGCGATGCTCTGACGAGGCAAAGGTGCGCACCGCAAGCGATTGGAAAACTGGCAAAGCTGGGATGTTTCTACGTCGCTTGCCGCTTGTACCGCTCGGGAAGACGCTGACGTTTGATAACGACTGTCATCACGCGCACTTTTCTGTGCCGATACCACCGGCATGAACAGCAAACTCACATCCCCGCAACGTCCCGGCTGGATCGCCAGCATCGCGGCCCGCCGTTTCATAAACTCTCTGCTGCTGCCGACATGCGTCATCGTGAGCGGTTCCTGTCAGGCGTTTGCGGCGACGCCACCCGGTCTGACCAAAGCGCCGCGCGCCCGTCAGGAGACTCCACAGACTCAGCGGAAAGTGATTGTCCGTCCGGAAATCAGCAGCCGTCCGGCTGCGGCGCCATCCCAGAAGGGAAGTTTCCAGTTACCCGCCGCGGCTCAACCGTCACCAAGTCCCGTCGCCACTTCTGCGTTCGTGCCAGTTCCTGCTCCTGAGCCGGTTGTTCAACAAACAGCGGCCACTCAGCAGATGAGCGGCGTCTTGCAGCCTGTGCCTGCGCACGTCATGCCGGCCCCGGTTGCAGCCACTCCGCTCGTTGCGGCTCCCACTGTGCCGAGTTTGCCGACGCAGCCTGTCAGCCCCGCACTCATCAATAATCCGCCGCGTGGAACGGATCCGTCGACAATGCTCGTCGCCCCGTTCATTCAGAAACGCGGTGCAGTCGGACGCGCCGGACCGACGTACGCTCAGCCGGCTTATACGGCGGCTCCGCCGCGCGTGCGGGTGCCGTTGCCAGAGTCCGCTCCGCTGCCGGAACTCGACCTGCCAACGGGCGTGCGCCCTGTGAGCCGACCCGGTTCTGGAAAGATCGAACAAGCTGTCGGCGTGAAGTCTGAGTATTCAGCTTACCCGCGTGAGCCTCAGGTGCTGTCGGAACTGGCCCTGACCAACGTGCGGCCAGCGCTCGGTGCGGAAGGCTTGCCGATTCTCGCGGACTCCGTGTCCACAGCCGCCAGTCGCACGGTTGTGCGCGGCGAAACGGCTTCCACTCCAGCCGTCGTTCAGCCACCGCCAGCAGCGACGCGAATACCCAAACCGGTGCCAGCTCAGGTGCAGACTGCGCCCGCTCCGAAACCCCAGCAACCGCAGGTAACTTCGACCGCCATCCCGACAACCAAGCCCGCCGCGCCGAAGGCCGAGCCGCCGCGACTGGTTTCCGCAGCTGAGGTCAGCGATGACATGTTCGTCGATCCGGTGTCACGGCCGACCGTCTCTGCCGCGCCGCGGGTGACTCAAGTCCGATCCACGACTCCCGCAGGATCGCTGGCGGAAATCGCCAACCTTGTCCTGCCCGAGCCAGAATTACCTCTCACGACTCACACCGGCTTCACGGTTCCACCAGTCCCAGCCGCCGAACCGGTTGAGCTTCCCGTCGCGCTGCCCGTGCTGCTACCAACAAGATCATCCCTGGCAGAACCAGGCCGGTTCCAATTGGCAGCGGTGTCGAGTCCGGCGGCTCCTGCGATTGAGTCTGCCAAGGCGGTCTCACAAATCGCTGCCGAGACTATGGAAGTCGAAGCCGAGTCGTTCACCGCCCAAGCTGGAGCGGCGACAGCCGTGCGACAGGCACCACCTGTTGTGACGCAACTCACCGCGACCATGGGCGAACGCAAGGCAACTCCGGTCCAGACTGCCGCTGTCTCGGCGAGTCAGCAGTTCGCTCTCGGTGAAGCCGCGCCGGCTGGCTCACAGGTGAACGAATCGCTGGCGATCGGGCAGAAGCTGTATAGCCGAGGCCAGTTGATCGAAGCCGAAGCGGCGTTTCGAGCGGCCATGCTGGATGCAGCAACGCCCTATCAGCGCACGCTGGCGACTTACCTGGTCGCGACTTGCCTGCGTCGACAGGAACGCTGGAGCGAGGCGGTGCCACTCTTTGAACAGGTCGCGGCTCAAAAGGCCGAGCCCACACTGGCAAGCTTAGCCCGCGCTCAGTTGAATCACGCCGATGGGGGTCGAGCACCCGCTGCCTCCATGAGGTAACTCGAAGGAAATCTTTCGCGCCGCCTGCTGAGTGCGACTACTGCGTCGCTGGAGTTTCAGACGTTCATGCACCTCGTTCTCGGTAGCACTTCCCGTTATCGCCGCGACCTGCTGTCGCGGTTAAGGCTGCCGTTTGAGTGCCTGGCGCCGCCTGTGGACGAAGAGCCCTACAAAAACAGCGGTGCCAGCCCGTCATCGATTGCCGCTGTGCTCGCAGTGGCCAAAGCCGAGAGCCTGTCCGGAATACGCCCCGAGGCAGTGATCATCGGTAGCGATCAAGTCATCGACTGCGACGGTGAAGTACTCGGCAAACCCGGCACTCCCGAAGCAGCGATTGAACAACTTCAGCGACTGTCAGGCCGGGAGCATCGCCTGATAACTGCCGTCGCCGTCTGGCACCGTTATCACACTCAGTTGGCGGTCGATTCTACGCTGCTCGTAATGCGTGAACTCTCACGAGCGGAAATCGAACGCTACGTTGCCCACGATCAGCCGCTCGACTGTGCCGGCTCCTACAAGATTGAGTCGCTCGGCATCACCCTGTTCGACGCGATCGAATCATCGGACCAGACCGCCATCGTCGGGCTGCCCCTGATCGCCACCACTCGCATGCTCAGGCAGATCCGCTACGACCTGCCGTGAAGCTGCGACCGCTGCACCGTGACCAAATGCTGGCTTCGATGTCGATGAACTTTACTGCCCTGACATCCCGTTCTGAGCCACTTGTCGCACAGGTGTTGAGGCGGCAGCAGTGGTGGTGCTCTTCGGCTTGATGCTCACCTTTTCGAGTTCGTTCAACAGCGACGCTTGAGTCCAGCCACCACGAAAAACCACAGGCTCTTTGGGACGATCGGGAGTAAATACCGCCAGTACTGGAATGCCGTTGGAGTCCAGCTTCGCGAGAACATCCCTGATCTCATTAGATTGATCAGTCCAGTCAGCCTTGAACGGAACGATTCCACGCTTCTCTAGCGCTTCAGCTGTCCGGTCAGTATTGAGCGTCGTCTTCTCCAATGTCTTGCAAATCAGGCACCAATCAGCCGTGAAGTCGACCATTACCGGCTGTCCCTCGGACAATGCCTGCGTAACAGCCTGCGGAGAGAATTCATGCCACTTGAACTTCTCATTGTCAGCCTGCAAGTCGAACCCGAACCAGGAAAGCCCCAACACGGAAGCCAAGGCCGCAGTACGAACAGTCCAACGTCTTTGGGCGGAACTGCTCAAGTCATACAAGCTGCCAACCATCCAGCACGCCAACCCTACCCCGAGTAGAGAAACCAGCACGGACATCTGATACTTGCCGTCCACGAGGGATAACAGATAGATCGCTGTACCCAGAAGTACGAAGCCCGCAAACTGTTTGAAGGTCACCATCCAGTTGCCAGGACGCGGCATCAGTTTCATGGCGCGAGGGAAGAACGCAAACAGAATGTATGGCGAGGCCATCCCCAACCCCATCATCCCCCAAATCAGATAGACAATGTAAACCGGTTGCTTCACAGACCACGCCAGCGTTGTTCCCATGAAAGGACCGCTGCAAGGCGTTGCCAAGACCGTGGCAAAGATACCTGTGAGGAACGCTCCGGAAGGACCTTCGCGATGTTGCGAGCCTGCGGCGGCACCGACGAAACCAGGTAATGGAATCTCAAAGACTCCCAGTAGACTTAGTCCCATCGCAAAGACGAGTACGCACATCGCGATGTTGAACTCGACCTTCTGGAACAAACCACCCCAGCTCAAGCCCGCAAAGACGGCAAGGGTTGCCAGCGTCAGGAAGACGCTGATCACACCGGCCGAATAAGCCGCGTTCAAGAGCAGAATTCGGCTGCGATTCTCACCTGCCTGCTGCACAAAGCTCAGGGCCTTGATGGCAATGACCGGCAACACGCAAGGCATCACGTTCAGAATCAGACCACCCAGGAAGGCATACACGAGGTACATAAACAAGCTGGTTTGACTGGCATCAGCGCCAGCTACATTCCGATAGTTCAGCCCGTCCAAAAACTTGGCCAGGGCGTCACCTCCGCCACTGCCGCTATTGGAAGAAGCTTGAGCTCCATTCGCGGGAGCAACTTCGGCACGCTGATTCTCAGGCTTCTTGGCTTCGACGGTGCCGAGAGCAAACTCAAACTTTGCAGGCGTGCAACTGTCCTTGCAAATCTGATAGGTCACTTTCCCTCGGATGCCGTAACCGGACTTGTCGCTCGATTCCTGGACCTTGAACTGCTGCGAGAAGGTCACCGAGTTGTGGTAGATCCTCTGCTTCTTGCCTTGCTCCTCGTGGTCTTCCGGCTTGCGATCGGCTTGGAAACCTGCCTTCGCACTGGTAGCCGCCAGTCCGTTAATCTCTTCTGGCGTAATGACCGTAGGCAGGCCCAGGTTCTTGCGGTCCTGATCGAGGGCGAAAATGTGATAGCCCTCGGCGATCTTCGCCGAAAACGTCAGGGTTACGAGATCCCCAGCCTTCGCGGTTTCGGGACTGAGCTTCGCGGTCCACTCGGCAATCTTGGATTCTTTTCCGACGGACTTAAGAACCAGAGGGTGAGTCGAAGTGAATTTCGACCCGACCAACTTCAGCGTGAACTTCTTGTTGAGCGGTCTGCAACTGGTTGCGTCGCAAACTTGCAGGCGGACTTCTCCGCTGAGTTCGGCGATTGCTGGGTCTACGACGCGGTACTTGCGAGACCAGCTCACCTTGCCCTTCAGCGTCTCCACCTTCTGATCAAAATTCTTGTCGTCCTTCACGACCGGCTTCTGGTTAGCCGTGAAGTCTTTGTCGATCGCTTCCAAGCCGACAACGGTCGGCGTGTTGATCCGAGTTTGGCCTTTGAATCCCGGATCCATCGAATACGTGTAGGCGTCTGCCGGGACGTCAATCTCGACCTTCAGCGTCACCGCATCTCCAGCCTTCGCTGGTGCAGGAGACAGCGTCACTGAGATATCCGGCTCTTTTGCACCCGCACCCACCTTTTCGCCGGGTCCGAACAGCTTCAGCAGGTCGTTTTGCGCAAACGCAACCACGCCCAAACAGACGCAAGCCGCCAATGCGAGAGACAACCGGACAACATGGCTTCGCATAACGCAATCCTCAGCAGGGAACGCAACCTGTTGGCAACCGACGGTGAGATTGTGCCTCTCCTTCGGCAGACAACCGGCAGAATCTCAAATCAACCGTCGCCGATCTAACACATCAGAATCAGCATTACGAACGCGACGGTGAGTTTGATGATACCCGAGCCCTCGAAAGCCCGACAATTCGAGTCTTGCGACCTTAGAAAATCCTGATTGGACTGTCGCGATTGCGACGGTCGGAGTGCCCCGGCTCGTTTCCGCCTGCCGGACTCCGCACTACAGTTCTGGCCTCTCAAACGAAAAGCGTCTGGCACGAAAGAAGGTTCTCCCGCATGACACGTCGCGAGTCGCCCCGTCCCGGTTGGTACCGTTCAGCCCCGCAACGCGGACGACAGGCCTATCCCGCGCCGCATCGCAGCGGCCCGTTCAATGACGAGCCCTCCAAAAACGGCTGGGAAATCTCCATCAGCGGAGACCTTACCGACAAGCAGCAGGACTTGGTGGAACGTCTGCTGGAACTGCCTCGCAACAGCAGCGGGTACATCTTCTTCGATTCGGGGGGAGGTAGTGCCTACGTCGGACTGGCCTTGGCCAGCGTGATTCGGCTGCGCGGGTTGAAAGCGACCGGAGTTGTGGCGAGTGAATGTTCTTCCGCCGCAATTCTGCCATTCGCTGCCTGTGAACGGCGCTTCGTGACCACGCACGCGTCGCTGCTGTTCCATCCCATTCGCTGGTCCAGCGAAGAAGAAATCCGTCTGGAAGAAGCCGCCGAATGGGCGCGGCACTTCGCCGTGCTGGAGCAAGATCTCGACCGACTGCTGGCCCAGATGTTTCCGCTAAGCGACGAGAAACTGCAGGCGTGGACTCGGCCCGGTCGGTTCATTTCCGGACAGGAGATGGTTGATGAAGGCTTGGCCGAGATGATTGACCTCTTCTCCGGCGATCTGTGGACGCAGATCGCAGCCAAACGATGAGCGATTCGCGCGTCATTATCATCGGCGGCGGCCTGGCCGGATTGGCGGCCGCCGTGGCACTGAGTTCGCGCGACGTGCCAGTGACGCTGTTGGAATCCCGCCCGCGACTTGGTGGACGCGCCAGTTCGATCATCGATCAGGAGACCGGCCAGACCATCGACAACTGCCAGCACGTGGCGATGGGTTGCTGCACCAATTTTCTGCACTTCTGCGAAACCATCGGCTGCAGCGACCTGCTGGAGCGACAGCGCGAGCTGTACTTCATCGGTCCACCGTCTGAATCACGTCCCTCGCCCTGCGTGACGTTTCGCGGGACGAATCTGCCAGCGCCGTTGCACCTGGCGTCATCGCTCGCCGCCATGCCTTGGTTGAGCTGGTCTGACAAGCTCAAGCTGGGTTTTGCTCTGCGCTCACTCGCGCGGCTTCCCGAGAGCGCACCTGATGAACCATTCGCGACGTGGCTGCAACGACATCGCCAATCGCCCGCGGTATGCGAGCACTTCTGGCACACGGTCTCGGTCAGTGCCCTCAGCGAAACTCTCGATCGCATCAGCTTAAAGCACGCTCGCAAGGTCTTCGTCGACGGTTTCTTGCTCAACCGCACGGGTTGGGAAGTCACTGTTCCACGAGTGCCCCTGACAACGATCTACGACGAGCACCTCACGAGCTGGTTCCGTGAACATCAAACGGACGTGCGGTTGAAAGCTGGTGTCAAGAAGCTGATCGAAACCAACGGAGTCATTTCCGGCGTTGAGTTGCGATCGGGCGAAACCCTGGCAGGCACCAACTTCATTCTGGCCGTGCCGCAGAATCTCGTGGCGGGAATCGTTCCCGAGTCGTTAGCTCAGCATGACCACGTGCGCCGTCTGGAACAGATTCAGACCGCTCCCATCGCCAGTGCTCACTTGTGGTTTGATCGCTCTTTGACGGACCTGCCGCATGCGGTGCTGCTTGGCCGCTTGAGCCAATGGGCCTTCAATCGCGGAGTGACCGATCAGGGCCACTACCTGCAGGTCGTCATCAGTGCCGCCTTCGAACTATCCACCCGCCCCGAAGCGGACATCGTGGAACAAGTCAGCCGCGAACTGCGAGCGATCTGGCCGGAAGGTCGCGACGCGAAGCTGCTACACGGCCGAGTCATCACGGAACATCGCGCTGTGTTCTCACCGCTGCCCGGCATTGATGATCTGCGTCCAACTCAGCAATCACCGATCGCCAACCTGCAATGGGCAGGCGATTGGACGCTCACCGGCTGGCCCGCCACGATGGAAGGAGCAGTCCGCAGCGGCTACCTCGCCGCCGAAAACGTACTGCGGCGCGTGGGGCGAGCAGAACAAGTCCTGCAATCAAATTTGCCTGTGGAAACGCTAGCAGGTTGGCTGTATCGACAAGCCTGAGCTCGGGATGAGTGCCTGCGCATTGGACGCGACAACGCTGCGATAGTTCATTCGGTTGTCCCCATTCGTCTGACATTCGATGGCTTAGAGTTGCGCCTTTAAAGTGCCACAAACGAATGGGGTCAGACGAATGACAGACAGTCAAATTCCGGGTTCAGATGATGTAGTTACGCTAGGCCGTTCAGCGTGCCCGTTGAGTCGCGGAATTTGTCGGTCTCGACGCCCATCTTTTGAGCCATCGTCAGCAACATGTTCGACATAGGCGGATGACCGCTGACTTCGAACGCGAGGTGCTGTCCGTGCTTGAGGCCCAGCTTGTGGCCGCCGGCCAGCAGCGTCGGCAGGTTCTTGGGCGAGTGTTCGCCGCCGGTGCCTGAGTTCATGCCCGAGCCGAACATCACAACGGTGCGGTCGAGCATGTTGCCGTCGCCGTCTTCGGTCGACTTCAGGAACTTGATGAAGCGACCCAGCCGTTCCAGATGGAAGCGGTCGATCACGCCCAGCTTCTTCAACATGCCTGCGTCGCCACCGTGATGCGACAGCTCGTGGTGGTTCTCTCCGCCGCCGCCGTAGCCGCCGGCTTCCCGCGACCATTCGTACGTGATGACTCGCGTGGTGTCGGTGAGGAACGCGAGGTAGCTCAGTTCCAGCATGACGTCGATCCACATCGGGCGATCATGAGCGTTGCCGGGCTGGCTGTTGAGCTGCAGGTGGTTGGAATCCACTTTGGGCTTGGGCACATCCACCCAGGTTTCCAGACGCTGCACGCGCTGCTCGGTTTCACGCACCGAACTTAGGTATTCATCCAGCTTCCGCTGATCCGGTTTACCAAGCTTGCTGTGCAGCGCGTTCGCTTCGGCCAGCACGCTGTCGAGAATCGACTTCTTCTCCGCATAGCGTTTCAGAGTGGCCGCGCGATCGGCCGAGCTTTCCGGTACGAAGAGTCTTTCAAACAGTCGCCTGGGAGAGTTTTCCGAGGGCATCGGCGTGCCCGCGCGGTCGAACGACAGGGTATGACTGTGCCCGGCCGAACCCGTGCCTGATCCATCCGCCAACTGCAGCGATGGGAACCGCGTCTGCTTGCCATGCACTTCGGCAACGAGCTGATCGACCGAAACGGAGTTCGTGTAGTCGCTGCCCGGCGTGGCCTTGAGGTCAGCTCCGGTGAGCCACGTATCCGCGCCGCTGTGTCCCCCCTGCGACGCCGGATGCCCGATCCCGGTGATGACCGAAAAGTCCTGACGCAGGTCCTTCAGCACTTCCAGCGTCGGCGAGAGCGTGTAGTCCTTGCCTTTATCCTTCGGCATCCATTCCAGAATGTTGACGCCGTTCGGCACGTAGCAGCAGATCATGCGCGGCTTGGGACCTTGCGACTTCCCCAGCGGCTGAAACTGCGACGGAGCCGCCCAGCCACGCGGCAGCATGGCTTCCAGCAACGGCAGACTGACCGCCGCGCCGAGACCTCGCAGAGCATGCCGACGTGACAGCGGTTGATCGAACAAGAATGACATGAGCGATTCCTAAGGTTGAGCCACCAGCCCCGGCCGGCAGTTTACTGCTGACACTCTATTTCGTCGCGAAGGCTTCGGAAGTTGCAATGAATTGAATCAAAGCCCGCAACGTGTATTTGTTTTGCTTCGCATGGGTAACGGACGCCTTTACCAACGGCTGATCGGCGATGCCGAGTTCGCGGCCCAGAGCGTATGTGAACAGCTTGCTGCTGAGGCAGTTCAGGAACAGGTCCTCTTTCTTCAACAGCGCCGCTCGCAGTTCATCGACACCATTAATCTCGGTGCCGTCAGGCAGCTTCGATGAGGCATCAATCTTCGGATCATTGCGATCAACTCGGCCCTTATAGCCAAACCCTTCCTGATCGCGCCATTCACCGGCGGCGTTGAAAGTCTCCAGCGCGAAACCGAGCGGGTCGATCTTGCTGTGACAGCGGGCGCATTGCGGCAGTTCGCGGTGGATTTCGAGCCGCTTGCGGACCGTCGCTTTATCAATACCGGGCACCTTCGGAGCGATGTCGCCGGCATTGGCGACCGGCAAGCCCGGATCAGTGCCCAGAACGTTCTTCAGCACCCAGGTGCCACGCTTCACGGGCGACGTGCGAGTGCCATTCGACGTGATGGTCAGCATTGAGGCTTGAGTCACAATCCCGCCACGATGAGCCGCAGTGGTGGCAGGCACTTTGCGGAACTCATCGCCCTTCACGTTGAAGAGACCGTAGTAACGTGCCAGTCGCTCATTGATGACGACAAAGTCTGAACTGATGAAGTTCAGCATGCTTAGGTCACTGCGCAGGATCTCGTTGAAGAACGCGCGCGGCTCTTCGGCGATCGACAGTTCGAGATGCCGATCGTATTGCGGATAAAGATCCTGAGCGGGCGGGTTCGCTCCGACCTCACGCAGACCCAACCACTGACCGGCGAAGTTCCGCGACAGTGCTTCCGACTTCGGATCGGCCAGCATGCGATTGACCTGCGCGACTACGGTCGCCTTGTCCTTCAGCTTGCCGGAATCCGCGAGCCGGAACAGTTCCTCGTCCGGCATGGTGGACCACAGGAAGTAACTCAACCGCGACGCCAATTCGTGATCGGTCAGCCGCTGTGCCGCCGGTGCCGTCGAACCTGTACTCTTCGATGACGCTGCCCCGGTTCGCGGCGCTGCGGGCTCTGCCAGATACAGGAAGTGCGGCGAGACCATCACAGCCACCAGCGGCGTCTTGATGGCCTGCATGAACGATGGCGAGTCCTTGCGCACCAGGTCGTAGAGCTTCAGTTTCTCGGCGACTTCCGCATCGGTCACTGGGCGGCGATACGCGCGGCGCATGAACTTCGTCAGCACGTCGCGGGCGTAGGTGCGTTCATTGGACTTTGCCTGCGGCGCATCAAACAACGTCAGCGAGTGACTCTTCGGCGGCCAGCTTTCGTAGATCGGCCCTTCCAGTTCGAACCAGTCGACGTACGCCTCTGGCCGAGCGAAATCGTCGTGCGACTGGAACCAGAAGTTCTCCAGCACACGCGGCAGTGCGTAGGCATATTCCAGTGTGATACCGGCCGACTCAGTCGTGAACCGCGTGTGAAACTCATAGGTGCCGAACTTGTCGAGTGATGCCGGAACATCGAACTCCGCCAGCACGCGCGGTTGACCGCCCAGCGTCTGGATGAGCTTGATACGCGGCGCGCCATAGTCATAGATGCGATCGTTCTTGAAGTGATTCAGATCGCGTTCTAACTGCTCACGGTGATAACGCTCGCCGCGCGGGTTCTCTTTCATCTGCTTGTCAAAGCGAGTGGTGAGTGCCTTCTCGGCAGTGCGCACCACGTCCTCGCGGGACGGCACCTTGCCGCCGGCGCGAATGCGGATGATGTAGTCACCCTCGTGCTTCACCTTGAAATCGCGAGCGTTCAACGTGCGGTCCCACGATTCGTGGTGCAGCACTTTGTAGCCGTCTTTGACGGGGTTGCGACCGCCGTTCACGATCGCGTTGTTCCCGTCGTACCGCACGCGGTTGCTGTCGCTGTCGCCGGTTTCGGGCTCGAAGCGCCAGCGAATCATCGGCGGCTTATCGCCCTCGACGAACGCTCGATCGAGAATCTTCCGGGCCGCATCGAGATACAGTTCGGTTTGCAGCGGTGAGATCGTCAACGCCTTGCCGTTGTTATCAAAACCGCCCGCCGGAGAATCCTGCGGGAACCCCGACGGATCAAAATCAACGCCAATCAGATCGCGGATGGTGTTGCGGTATTCGTCGCGATTGAGCCGTCGCAAGACGATAACGCCGTCTCGACGCACCAGCTCCGCCTGAGTCATCTGCGTCGTGATCCAGTCCACGACAGCCCCGACTTCCGCAGGCGTCGGCTGCTTCTCCTTCTCGGGCGGCATCTCGTGCGAATTCAGCACGTTGACGACTTCGCCCCACTTCTCTTTCACGGCCGGGTCGAGGAACTGTGTCGTCAGGTGCTGATCAATCCGCAGATTGCCTTCCTTCTTCGCCGCGCCGTGACAACGCACGCAGTGGGTTTTCAGGAACGGTGTGACGACCTTCTGAAACCCCACCTCGTCGGCGCGAAACGCAGGTGCGTCCGCCGCCAGACCGATCGAATTCAGTGCCGTGACGCTCAACAATGCCAGCAACAAACGACGCATCAAGACGACTCCCACCGCTGAAATAAGCCAATCTGGATGTTGTTGTAATGAGAATGCCAGTTCAAGTTGCGATCTTTCTCACCACCACTCCAAAAGACCGCAGTTCGATCACTTCCACCGGCTCACTTTCGGAAATGAAGCCGACTTCCGCCTGAGCCAGCAACTTTTGCCGATTGACCTGGACGTAGCCGGTCGGCCCCAGAGCAGTCTTCGCGAAACCGTGGTCGCCAATCGTGATGCCCCGGTACGTGTGTGGAGGATCGGGAACTTTCGTCTCAGACTCATCCGACTTCTGCTGACTGGAGGTTGTGCCGCAGCAACTGTCGATCGAGGTGATCACACAGCAGTCCGCTCCGCAACTGCCGCATCCCACGCAGCAGTCTGCCCCTGCTGCGGCGCCTTCTCCGGCGGCACAACATTCGGCCCCCGCACAGAGTCCTTCACAAGCGACCGGGCCTCCGTACTCGCAGAGGGCCACAATGCAGTCGCACCGCGCGAACGTATAACCGGGCTGTCCGAGCAGCCCCCAGTTCTGCCAGCGAGCTTTCCGCGTGGCACGGCGTTGCCACGGCAGTTGTGTATTCTCCAACCGATGACACAGGCCGAGCAGCAGCCGTGTCGTGACCGCACTTGCCAAAAGTTGTGAGTCACCGTGCCAGCCCGCTTGAGCGAGGAACAGCCGCGACTCCTGCAACGCGGCTTCGGCTGCGGATTGATCAGGCAGAGGGTTGCATCGACCGCGTTTCTGGTCGGTCTCCCAATCCACCGCGCAATCAAACGCGATGATCGCGGCACCGACATTCTGGCCGATCGATGTCAGCCACGTTGCATTAGAACCACTCACTCGAGGTGCGGACAAGAAGAGCTCGTCCGCGCTGATAAATGTCGCCGCTCCCCTCGCCCCAGTAATCTGGGGAGATGGGCTGGGGGTGAGTGGCAACAGCGGCCCGATAGATCCGAGGTCTCTTTGTCCTGCATCAAGAATGCTGCGATGACTGGTAGCGCAGGCGGCCTCGTGAATGCCCCTCACCCCCGACCCCTCTCCCCGGCAATACCGGGGCGAGGGGAGATCAACACGCGCAATTCGTGCCGCCAGACTGAAGACATAGCCAAAGGCTTGAGCCGTCGGCTGCACGTAGTCCTGCAGAGGAATGACTGCGTGCCGACACGTTTGCTCCAGCTGCGCGTGCTGGTTGAGGAACTCGCCAATCCGCGTTTCAAACTGATCATCCAGCGTCTGGAAGTAAGTTCGAGCGGCACGGAACTGAGGGCTCAACTTCCAGCGCACGATACGCGCCAGCCAGGAACCGTCATCAGTGACATCGTCTTCGACTTTGATCGAGGCCAGCAGCAGTCCAAACGCGACGGCGAAGTCGGCCACTGCGACTTCACTTTTGGAAGGAGCGTCAGTTCGGCGACGCAAGCGACAGCACGCGGGGGCTTGAGCGTCCGGCGGCGCGAACCAGCCGGCATCCATCGCCAAGGCGTAGAGGAAGACGGCTTCGTAGCTCAGCAGCGGCAGCGAACTCAGTCCTGCCACCTGGCGCTGGTGCTGGCAGCAGCGAGCATACAACTGCCGATAGGCGAGATCGTGTTGAGCAGGTCTCAAGAAACCGAACACGATCACAACTCCTCAAGGAGTATTACCAGCCCAGGGACATATTTGTCTCAACCGCGCGTTGTGCCTCGTGCAGGTCGGAACCGGTCTCGCGCATGTAAAGGCGAATGGCATGCACCTTGTCGCCCTTCGCCTTACTCAGGCATTCTCGAGCGGTATCACACGGCGTTGCGGCTGATTGAATGCCCAGATGAGCTTTCGAAATGACCCACACGTCGCGCGGGCGTTTCGTCAGCCGCAGGATCTGTTCTTCCGGATAATGAGTTCTGGCAATCTCTTCCGCGCCTTCACGATCGTCGGCCCAGGCGATCATGATATGCGCATGAGTTTCAATCTCGAACAATGCCATAATGAACCGGCCTTTAGGTCTGCTTGAAGCGGCTCGCTCACTCCAACGCACGGGACGTCATTCAGCTATTTGGTTTTTAAGATTTTGAACTGCTCTCGGAAGTTACACTTTTCTTGATGGAAGTATCCGATT
>CAYLTY010000195.1:0-16339 GCA_964386705.1 uncultured Planctomycetaceae bacterium | reverse complement strand
ACGGCTACCGAAAATCGACGACTCCATCGGCCTTGTGAGACATGCGGGTTAGCTGGGCGCCGGGGTCGCCGGTCCTTCATCACTCGAACTTGCCAGCGAGCCATGAAGTCATTCCGACTGTAACTCACTCCTGCGAATCGCTTTAGCATCTGCAGGATTGGGTGGCTTTAACGGCTGACAAACACCTGAAGGACCCGCCTCGAGTAGCCAGGGCGGCTCGGCAGGAGCCTCGCCCTCCCAAGCTAAACCATCAGCCGCTGCCCATTGCGAATTGATGGTTTGTGGGTTGATGGTCTGAATTGGCTACTCGCGCGGTGTGTCCCATTCAATTTTGCACTGTGGCAGAGCTTTTTGAAGTTCGGCCACTCCGGCGGCGGTGACTTTGGTGCCGTTTAGGGCGATACGAGTCGCGTTCTTGAGATTCTTGAACTTCTCGATTCCCTGATCGGTAATCGGATTGTTGCTGAGGACAAGATCCTCCACTGACGCGATTTCCGCGAGCAGTGCCACCATGATGTCATCGATTTCGCAGTTGTGGGAAACCAGACTCTTCAATTTGATCTTGGAGATGGCCGCGGCGTGCGCTGCGGTGAAGGGCAATCCGCTGCAATTCAGATGCTCCAATCGCGGCAATGTTTGTAACTCGGCCAATCCCTGTGGAGTCATCCCCACGCTGTTGAGAATCGTCAGTTGCGTTAATCCACGTAATTGACCGAGGGTCCTGCCCGTGGCTTTGAGGCCAGGCTGGAGATGAACAGCTTTTAATTTTGTCAGGTTCCCTAACTCCGCAATCATCGAGTCATCGAGTGACGGACTACCAATGGAGATACTGCTCACCTCTGCCAATGCAGGTAGTCGGACTAGCTTCGCCATACTGGCAGGTGAGAGCCGAGGCACGTCGAACCCCAAAAACTCCACCTTCAATCCTCCGGTCTGCATCGCCAGTTCATCCACGAGCAGATCGTCCTTATGCTCACCTTCCGATCCTCTCAAGTGGCCAGTGTGAGAAAGGTCGAGCGTACAAATCCGGAACTGCTCAGTTGGCAGCGATTGTTCGGGCGAGACTCGTAGAGGGCGAGGGCTGCCATTGCTGAGTAGCACCTCAAACGACATGGGCGGATTCAACGACCGGAGCCAATTCGCAGCGCGTCGATCAGCGTCGCCAGCTGGTGGATCCCATTCGATTTTGCACGTCGGCAGAGCCCGTTGCAGATCGGCGACTCCAGCGGCTGTCACTTTGGTGTCGAACAGGTGCAGCAAGGTCAGACCGTCGAGTTTCTTGAGTTCCTGCAGCCCCTTGTCGGTGATTGGGTTCCTTGTGAGGGCGAGCGTCTTCAGTGACGGCATCTCAACGAAGCGGGCGGCCATGGCGTCATCAATGCCCGCGTCATACGTCAGTAAGGTTTTCAAGTTTTTGAACTTGGTGATCGCAGTGAAATGGCGGTCGGTGTAACGCGGTCCGCCAATCTGGAGGTAGTCCAGTTTGGTGAGCGGCTGCAGTTGCTCCAGGGCCTCTGCGGAAAGACCGGGGCAACCCAGCAGTGTCAGTCTCGTTAGCTCGGTAAGTGCTCGCAGTTCGCCTATCCCTTTACCGGTCAGTTTGGGGCCGGTCTGAAAAACAACTCCCGTCAAGTTTTTCAGTTTGGAGACTGCTGCCAGCACGTCGTCATCCACAGCTTCGTTATGGACGGTGAGATACGTCAGATCGGCCAGTTCAGGATGACACAGGAGTTTGACTATGCCCGCCGATGTGAATGATCTCCCGCTCATCATGAGCGCCTTGAGTCGAGTTCTCTGAAGATGCCCGGCCAATTCTTCCAGATAGGCATCTCCCTGCTCGTCGCATTTCTTACCGAATAAGTTGAAGTAACCTATTCGGAATGGCTCGGCGGGAATGGGTTGCCCGGGCGCTACTTCGAACGGCAAGTTGTCGCTGAAGTTTCCACCGAAGGTCAGTTGCGGGTCGTAGACTCGGAGCCAGTTCGCGAAGATGTGATTCGGATCTTCACTCAGGCGTTCGTTGACAATCTGACAAGCCGGTAACGCTTGCTGCAGTTGCCTGATTTCAGGCGAGGTCATCGACGGGCCGGAGATCGTTAAGGATTTCAGTGTTTTGCAGGTTGCCAGAGTCTTGAGGCTCGCATCGGTCAGGTTCCCGCAGTCAGAGAGACGCAGCGTTTCGAGCTTGGGCAAACGAGCGAGGTGAGCGACGCCAGCGTCGGTAATGTCGGCACGATAGGCGGTGACATCACGGAGCATTGGTAGTTTAGAAACCGCTTCGGCCCAGACATCGCATTGCTCCCACTGGAACATGAACTTTTCCAGGTTCGTGAACTTCGCGACGGTCGGAATGCCATCGACACCAACTTGGCTCGAATACAGCATCAAATTCTTCAACTCGGTGCGGCCGCTGAGTTGCGCCAAGCCCTCCCCGGTGATTGGTTGCCGGCCGAGGTCCAGTGTTTCCAGATGAGAGAGCCCGGCGAGTCGTTGCAAATCGGCGTTGGCGATTTCATCAGCGAGGATGTTTGCTCCCACTGGGAGCAGCACTCCGGCGACGGTGAACGGTGCCTGCGGGAGTTCTTCCGGACGCTTCACATCCTGCGGTTCACCTTGCAAGCGGACCGTCACGACTCCCTTCTTGCTGAGGACCCACTCGGCGACGCGGCGTTCGGCGACGGGATCTGCGATTGCAAGACTGCTCTCGATCTTGCAGCTCGGCAGAGTCTTCTGCAGATCGGCAACTCCGGCGGCGGTGACTTTGGTTCCTTGCAGGTTCAGGATCTTCAGAGTCCTGATCGCCTGGAGTTCCGCCAGTCCCTTATCGGTGATCGGATTATGCGAGATGTCGAGCGTCTCCAGCTTCGCCATTGCAGCCAGATGCCGGACCATGGCGTCATCAACCTTCGACGCATGCAACTTCAAGTCGCGGAGACTCAATTTGGCGAGAGCAATTGTCTGCTGCTCAGTGCCAGTGATGGCGTTGAATCGTAACGAATTCAATTGTGGGACTTGTGAAAGTTCTTCAATGCCCTGAGCGCTGGGCGAGCCGTTGATCCAGGTAATCTCAGCCAACTTGGGGCAAGCCTTGAGAGCACTCATTCCCTTTCCGGTGAGGTCGGGCGAACCGGTCGTCGGCGATGCGGTCAATTCAATGCGACCCATGTTGGGCAATTGGGCTAGGTGCTGAAAAATTCCGTCACCCAATCCAGAACAATCAAGTTGCACACCGATGGCCTCGGCGAACTCCGGCAGGCGGATGAGTTTTCCAAAACCGGCTGTCGTCAGCGTCTGACTGTAGACTGTGACATCCAGGTTGATGCGGACCCCTTTCATCCGGTTGGCGACTTCATCGGCCAAACGATCACCGAGTTGTTCGATACCAGGACCTGAGAATGTTACTTTTCGAACAAGGAACGGCTTCGCGGGCAACGGCTCGTTATCGCGGACCCAATGGAAAGTGCCATCGATCATGACACCAATCTCCCCACCCGAGCCGATTGAACGCAGCCACTCCGTCGCGCTGCGGTCGGGATCGGTGGGCTTGGCGGCCATTGCTTCCTGTGGCTTGATTGTGATCGTGACGATCGCCCGCTCTTTGCGACTGACGGTCACCTTCTTGTCTTCCATTTGCACCCGGTCGCCGCCACCCGTCAATTCAACATTATATTTGCCTTCCGCAATGCCAACCTTCCAGCCGTTGGCTGCACTGGCGACTTCGGTGATGCCATTGCCGGTGACGGTGATCTTGATCTCCTTCTTCACTTCCGCTGGAAGGTCTTCCGGAATCTCAACAATCACATCTCCGTTCTGAGTTCTGATCGAAAACAGGATCACTCCCAGTAACGCGACGCCGCCCAGCAACGCTGCGATCAATGTTCCGCGTCGTCTCGACGGTGGATCTTGAACATCGCCGGTCGTTACGAGTTTTGGATGTGCGTCACTCGTGGTGGGTAACTGGACGGTTAAGAGTTCAGTCGCATCTGCCGCCTTGGCTTGTGGATCGAGAACAACGATCGCCACGGCAGAATTCTGTTGTTCATCGAGCAACGTGGAGAGATCCGCTCCAGCAGCGAATGGCCTGAGTGCTGCAATAACATCAGCCGGAGTCGCAAAGCGGTCATTGGGGTCTTTCGCCAGCATGCGGTGAATGACGTTGGACAGCGCCGCGCTGACGTCAGGACGCTTGTCGCGAATGGGCGGAGTCGCCTGGGTGCTGAGTGCGACGAGTTTCTGTGCCACCGTCTTGTGCGGACCTCCCTGAAAGATAGAGCCGCCTGTCAGAAGCGCATACAAGGTCGTTCCGAGCGAATAAATGTCGGCTCGGATGTCGACCTCATGGCTGTTACTAGCTTGCTCGGGAGCCATGTAGTCGATGGTTCCCATGATCTGGCCATCGCTGGTGAGCCCGGCGCCGGCGGCTTCAGCTTCTGCATCTACCAGCAGCGCCAGCCCCAAGTCCAGCACCTTGATGATAGGCGGTCCGAACTCCTGTCGCGCCAACATCAGATTGGCGGGTTTGACGTCGCGATGGACCATGCCGCGCGAATGAGCCGCGTGCAGTCCCGTCGCTGCCTGAACCACCAATTCGCAGGCTTCGGCGATCGGCAGAGGACCTCGCAGCTTTACCAGGTCGGAGAGGTCCATTCCGGCGACGTACTCCATCACCAGGTAGTGCGAACCATCCGCATCACCGGCATCCAGAGCGCGCACCAGATGCGGGTGATCCAGCTTGCCAACAGCCTTCATCTCACGTTCAAAGCGATTCACAGTATCACGGCGCTTGAGACGCCCGGGGCGCAGAACTTTCAGAGCGACCACTTTGTCGAGGCGCGGATGCAGAGCCTTATAGACAGCTCCCATGCCACCTTCGCCCAGGAGCAACAACAACTTGTAAGGACCAACTGCACCGAGCTCTTCGGGGGCCAATTCCCCGGGCGAGCTAGAACTTTGGGGTTCGGAAACAGCCTCCAGGCCGATGTTGCAGGCCAGTTGCACTGCGCGCAGGCAGGCGGATTCATTGTGGTAGGGCTCGACGGGGGCTGGCTGCTGCAGTTGAGTGGCCAGAGTTTCCAGCTCAGCGCCCAGCGTGTTCACGCCAGAGGGTTCTAAGGTCGCCGACGCATCCTGCTTCTCCAGCTCGGCCACCCGGCGGTCCGTCTGCGGATTATCCGGTGATGGATTTGTTGCGTTCATACCAGCGGCCTTCGAAGGATCAGAATGCGTTGGGGCGAAAAAGTCGCCCGCATCTTAGAGATGCGCGGGCGTTACGCGATTTTTTCTGGCTGAGGAAGAACTCAAGAACGCAGGAAGAACTGAGACGGGACGTTGTAGGCTCAGCTGCGTCTGTAGTTCGACCTCTCAGAATCTCTTAACGTCAATGGCAGAAACGTTTTGCGTGATTTTTTTCGAAGCCGTTTGACAACAGATGAGGACGGACGAAAAAGCGAAGCAGGGTCGGTCAAAACGCTCCCTTTACCCGCTGTTTCTGGTAAGAAAATTACCAGGCAGGTAAGTGGTCTACCCATGAGCGCGGCCAATGGCTGGCTGAAGTTGCCAGTTTCTGCGGCAGTGGGTCTGGGAACACTCTTTGCAATTTGGGTAGCGGGGCCGGATGTTCGCAGATTTCAGATCGAGACCTCGCTGAGATGGTGGAGTTTTCCATGTTTCAAGCAACGACTGACTGGGCGAAGGGCTGGTGCGACGCGGACACGCGGTTCCAACGTGCTTCCGGCATGGTCAGCACAGGGAAAGCTGGCACGGTCTGGGAGCACATAGAGAGGCCGACAGACTTGCGGCTGGCTTTGAAGTTCAAATTGCCTCCATCGTCGAAACCGCAAGGCACTTTCCCGCCGCAGGCTGTCGAAAGCACGCTGAGTGGGCAAGGTACCGACAGGTGGTGGCAACTGGCGAGTTACGTCAACCTTTCGACGTCGCAACTCGACGCACGAACGAATGCTCCCGCACCGCGATCCGCAGGCGACTCTGCCGATTCCGCGCCGGGAAACTCCAATTCCGCCGACGTTGACGAGAAAAAACAACTCGGTGATCGCTCGCTCTTCGAAACACAGAGCGGCGCGGCTGGGGGCATCGATCCCGCCGCATGAGCGACCGGTGCCGCTGGTGGATTTCCGGAACCGAATGGCTCGGGGCCTCGAAATGCGCCGTGAAGGCACGGAACGAGCAATTGCGAAGGATGCCAGCTTTGAAACTACGGTAATTGGACTTGCTAGAAAATGCGTTCTGCGTGTGAAGAGAGGCGCTGTGATGCCATGGAGATGAGAGCCGATCAGGGATGCCCCACGGGTCAACTGGAACACCCTGCTGAAGCACTGTATCAGCGGTTAGTCGAGGGAACTCAGGCTTATGCGATCGTCCTGCTGGATCTGAGCGGCATCATCGTTATCTGGCCTCAGGCGGCGAATCGGATGACTGGCTTTACAGTTGACGATATGCGCGGCCGCTCGATCAGCGACGTGATCAGCCCGTCCGAAAAAGACAGTGGGCGGTACGAACTGGCGCTGGAAGTGGCCACCAAACGCGGTAAGTGCGAACTGGATGTGACGTGCGTCAAGAAGACTGGTGAAGTTTTCTGGGCCGATCTGGTTCTCACCCCTCTGTACGGCGAGGACACCGAACTGAATGGTTTCTCCGTTGTCATGCGGGATATCAACGAGCGGGAGTATGCTCACCAGCAACGCTCCCGCGAACTGGCGGAGACAGACCGTCTCAAGGCCGAATTTCTGGGAACCATCGCCCATGAACTACGGACTCCGCTGAACTCCATTCTGGGATGGGCTCAACTGCTGCGTCGCGGCAAGCTGGACGAGTCTGCCTGGACACGAGCTGCGGAAACAATTGAGGCCAGTGCGAAAGCTCAGGCACGCTTGATCGAAACTCTCCTGGACACATCGCGGATTATTGCGGGTAAGACGGAACTCGAATTCCGTCCCATTCGGATGTCGGAAGTCGTCCGGGTGGCAATCGAAACGAGCCAACCGGCGGCGGACGACCGAGGTGTTCTGCTCGAGCCTGTGAAGGGTTCGGCGGACGGTACGATCTCCGGTGACGCCAGCCGGTTGCAGCAAGTGATCTGGATGATACTGTCAAATGCGATCAAGTTTACTCCGCGCGGCGGTCTGGTTCAGGTTGAGTTGTCGCTGCGAAATTCGCAGATTGAGATCACTGTTCGTGATACTGGAGCCGGTATCAGCGCGGATTATCTGCCGCATATATTTGACGCGTTTCGTCAGACAGACGGCACTGGCAGCAAGGTGCGTAGTGGTTTGGGGCTTGGCTTGGCGACGGCTCGTCGTTTAATTGAGCTACACGGCGGTACGGTTAAGGCAGAGAGTCCGGGTCCAGGCTGCGGGACAACCATTCGGGTGATGTTGCCCGTATTAACCGGTTCGATCAGCGCTTGTCGCGATTTGACAACCGTCCCATCGAGCGTGCTCTTTAAGTCTTTGAAGGATTTGCGGGTAGTCGTAGTCGATGACGATCGCAGTGCTCGAGAGCTGACGAGTACAATTCTGGCGCGGTACGGCGTGCAGGTGAATACGGTTTCGTCCGCTCCAGAAGCACTGCTGGCCGTGCAGCAGTTCAAACCGCATGTATTACTCAGTGATTTAGAGATGCCCGATGAAGACGGATATAGCCTGATCAGTCAGGTGCGTGCTCTGCCGCCAGAGCAAGGGGGTAATACTTTAGCAGTGGCGCTGACTGCACATTCCCGGCCTGAAGAGCGGCGGCGAACGCTCATGGCGGGATTCCAGACTCATTTAACAAAGCCGATTGAATCTGAAGAACTGGCTTCCGCGATTGCTCTCTTAGTGGAGCAACGCTAGATAAGGCAAAGTCATGTTTAAATTACTGGTCATTGATGATGAACCGGACGTTTTTGAGATCATTACTCATCTGTTTGATGAGCGAAATGTGCAGGTCACCAATGCCGACACTGCCGAGCTTGGATTGCGCTATGCGACTGAGTTACAGCCCGATGTGATCCTGCTGGATATCCGCCTAAACGATCGATCTGGATTGGAAATCTTCCATGACTTGCGCCGGATCGACCCTAAATGCCTGGTGATCTTTATTACCGGACACGGCACGGCTGATACTGCAGCCGAAGCGATGAAGCACGGAGCTCACGATTATCTGGTGAAGCCACTGGATCTGGAGACGCTGGAGCAGGTGATCAATCAGGCGTTCAAGATCAGCCGCTTGATGCACGTTCCGGCAATTATTCCCGCCAGCCATCGCGTACAGGATTTACCTGACCAACTGGTCGGCAGTGGCGCCGGTATGCAGGGAGTGGGCAAGAGTATTGGTCGAGTTGCCGGTCAGGACGTCAATGTGCTGATCTTGGGCGAAAGCGGTACCGGCAAAGAACTGGTGGCACGTGCGCTGTATCATCACAGTCGCCGCAACCAGATGCCGTTCCTGGCGCTGAATTGTGCTGCGTTGCCGGAAACTCTGCTGGAGAGTGAACTCTTCGGGCATGAAAAGGGCGCGTTTACCGGCGCGGATCGTCGCCGCATTGGTAAGTTCGAGCAATGTCATGGCGGTACGTTGTTCCTGGACGAAGTCGGTGACATGGCACTGGACACTCAGGCGAAGCTGTTGCGGCTGCTTGAAGAACAGCGGTTCGAACGTCTCGGCGGCAACGAGACCGTAATGACCGATGTCCGCATTCTGGCGGCGACGAATCAGAATCTGGAGCAATACATTGAGGCCGGTAAGTTCCGGAAGGACCTTTACTACCGCTTGCGTGGGGTGACGATTCATATTCCGCCACTACGGGATCGGCGTGAAGATATTTCGCAATTGGCTCACTATTATCTTTTCCGCTTCAATCGCGAACTCGATATCCCGGTGCAGACAATCGCCTCCGAGACGCTGGACCTGCTGCTGAAGTATGACTGGCCGGGGAATGTCCGCGAGTTGCAGAGTGTCATTCGCGAAGCGCTGCTGCATTCTTCTGGCCCCGTGTTGATACCTGAGTTCCTGCCTGCCGAATTGCTGGTTGATCGCAAGCCAGCGCAGACAACGACGACGAAGTCTGAAGGCGGCTGGGAGAATATTGGAACTCAGCTGGAGGAATGGCTCTCGGCGGGTGAGAACGATCTGTATCACCGGGCACTTGAGCAGTTTGACCGACTGGTGCTCCATCGGACGTTGCAATACGTCGAAGGCAACCAGACGCGCGCCAGCGAGCGGCTTGGCTTGAGTCGTCTCACTTTGCGTTCCAAGTTGCGAGCGATGAACCTGGAGATCGGAAAATCCGTCGCGTTCCAGTCACCGCCGGCGGCTGAAGTGCCGGCAATTTCAGAACCGGTCGCGTGAGTTGAACGGTGGCGTTGTATGCCTCGGCCTTTTCGAACAATCGCCTCTGTGTATCGTCAGCCGAGGGATAAGTAAGTTGTCCGTTTTTATACTGCGCGCCTGAAGTGAGCTGATGTGGCTCCAACTCGCCGGAAGGTATAATGTGCTCAACGGTGTGACCATGTACGGTCAAGTAATCGCTGACCAGGCGGCGGTGGCACTGCCAGTAGAGACCTTCAGCGCACATGTAGTTGGTGCGAGTTTCGCGAGCAATCTCCAGTAGTTGTTCGATGCCGCCGTGAAACTCAGCGGTCAGTATATAGTCGCCGTAAGCTCGAAAGCTGTCGTTTCGCAGGCCGGAATTGGGCGATGCAATCTTGGGATCCGAGCGGCGACGTCCGCCCAGGACTTCCAGCCAGTGATACTCGATGCCTTCTGCTGGCAGCGCAGACGGCAGGGTTTCCCGGCCAAACTGCGGTAGTCGCCGGGAGCCGGGAAAACGCCGGATATCGACCAAGGCTTTGATCTCGTAACGCTGCAGTAGCATCACGAACTCCGGCAGTTCGTGCGTCGAGTGCCCGATTGTGAAAAAGTGCTGCGGTGCTGGTTGTTCCCGTCGAGCCACGGTTCTATCTACCGGTGAATCAATTTGGCGCCGGTGTTCTCTGATCGCTTTTTGTCGACATGAGTAGCGATTCCAGCACACCTAAATCCGCAGGTTTGGTGAGGTGGTGGTCGAAGCCCATTTGCGTGGCGCGACGACGATCTTCTTCCTGCCCCCACCCCGTCAGAGCGATCAATTGTAAGTGTCGCCATTCGGGTTGCTGGCGAATGCGTCGCGCCAATTCATACCCGTCCATTTCCGGCATTCCGATATCCAGCAGTGCGATTTGAGGCCGGAATGAATCCAGGACCGACATGGCTTCCAGGCCGCTGTGCACAACATGGGCTTCCAGTCCGAGTACCTCCAGCAGCAGACCCATGGTCAGCGCCGAGTCGCGATTGTCGTCGACGACCAGCACGCGACGTTTCGGCAGAATATGCCGGCTCAGGGTTGGACTCGACATCTTCGCACACGGCGTATCAGTGGCCAGTGGCAGGTGAATGGTGAATTCGCTGCCTTGATTGACGCCATCGCTACGGGCATCAACGTGCCCGCCATGAAGTTCTACCAGGCTTTTCACCAGCGCCAGGCCGATGCCCAATCCACCATGACCGCGCATGGCTGCATCATGCCCCTGACTGAAGGTCTCAAAGACGTGCGGCAACAGCTCGGCTGAAATACCGATACCGGTATCGCGCACCGAGATGACGGCCTCGCCGCTTTGCTTTCTGGCCGTCAGCCAGATCTGCCCGCCGCGATCGGTATATCTCGCCGCGTTGTTCAGCAGGTTGGAGATAACCTGAGCAAGCCGAGCGACGTCGCCTTCCAGACTGATTGGTTCGGGCGGAATGGTGATCGCGAGCTGATGTTCGTTTTCATCGATCAGCGGGCGACTCATTTCGACGGCATTGCGAATGGCGGTGGCGAGTTCCAGAGGTTCCTTCCGCAATTCGATCTTTCCGCGAGTGATGCGTGAGACTTCCAGCAGATCGTCCACCAGTCGCACGATTTGATTCACCTGTCGCTCCATCGTTTCGCAGATGCGTATCGTCGTTGGATCATCGCACTTGAGACAGAGGACGTGCAGCGCGTTGCGAATCGGAGCCAACGGGTTGCGAAGTTCATGAGCCAGCGTGGCGAGGAATTCATCCTTGCGACGGTCGGCGTCCTTCAACGCTCTGAGCACCCGCTTACGTTCGCTGATGTCGCGGGCCACTTTTGACGCGGCGATGATGCGCCCGCTGCTGTCTCGTACGGGCGAGACTGTAACCGAGATCTCAACCTCACGACCGTCTTTGCAGCGTCGCACTGTTTCAATGTGTTCGATGCGCTCACCCCTGCGCAGGGTCGCCAGGATTGTCTGCTCTTCGTGCAGTCTGTCGGGTGGCACGATGAGTGTAATTGGTTGCCCGATGGCTTCTGCCGCCGTGTAACCAAACAGACGCTCGGCGCCGCGATTCCACGAGAGAATGATGCCGTTCAGATTTTTGCTGATGATGGCATCATCGGATGACTCCACGATACCAGCCAGCAGCGCATCGCGTTCTTCGACTTTACGGCTGTCGCTCACATCGCGTGTGAAACACCGCGCGTACATGAAGCGGCCGTCCTTCCACAGGCAATTGGCGCTGATGAGCACATACTTGATCGAGCCGTCGCAGCAGTGCAGTTGCGCCGCGAGGTTATGAATTGTTTCACCACGAAACAGTCGTGTCAGCATGTCCTCAACGATCACGGGCTCCACATGAAACTCAGAGATATGGTGCCCGACAAAGTCTTCGTGCGCGCATCCGAGCAGCTCCAGTTCAGCCCTGTTGGCTCGCACGATGATGCCGTCCGGACCAACGAAATGCATTCCCAGCGGCGAGTGTTCGAAGAAGTCGTGCAGGTCGCTTTCGCTGTCTCGCAAAGCCTTCTGCGTTGATTCCAGCTCAATGAGCCGGGCGCGGGTTTGATACTGTCGATGGCGGGCACGGAGCGCGCCGCGAATGCTGCTGACGAGGCCTGCAATGCGAATCGGGCGTTCCAGGATCGTGATGTTTACTCCGGAGTCGAGCAGAGACACCACGGTCTGCGAACCGGCACCCGGCAGGGTCATGACGATCAGCGACAGATCCGACCACGATGGCTGGTTGGCGAGCGCCGCGATCAGTACTCCGGGGCTGTGATCGAGAATCCCTTCCTCGGCTACAAGTAATACCCCGGCCCCGGCCTGCAATTCAGTGACCAGCGATCGCAAGTCACTGCAGACGCAGCAACCAATGCCAGCGTGCTGCAGCATGGAACTGGTCAGAGGGCCGTCCTTGCCGGTGGGCGCCAACAGCAGGACGCGATTCTCAAGTTGTGGATTCATAGAGGTGTTCATGACGTTCGCGCATTTTCGGAGCCGGGCGTGGTTTCGTAACTTGGAACGCCCGTCAAAACGCCACGAAACTCCTTGAGTGGCGGGCCGACCTGAATCCGGCCATCGCTGAGCTTGAACTCGCGAATGGTGCGTTCGTGCCCGCTGCCGCGTTTCTTGACGACAGAGATTGCCTGCCGCACTTCGGCATGTGCTTCAAAGTATCTCAACAGGATGATCGCATCGGCGAGATAGCTGGCGTCAACCGGACTCAACATCTGAGAACCGATCAGCCCCTGATGCGCTCCGATCAAGATGGTCGCTACTCCATGATTGCCGAGATACATCAGCATCTCGTGCAGTTGGATGATCAGGAAACGCTCGCCGGGCATCGCGTTGAGATAGCCATTCAGGCTGTCGATTACGACGATGGTAGCATGGTGCTTTTCGACAACATCTCGAACAGCATGCGTGAACTCGCCCGGTGCGAGTTCCGCAGGATCAATCGGGCGAATCATCATCCTGCCGGATTGAACGTGCTTATCCAGATCCATTCCCAAAGCGGCGCAGCGGGCGATGAGGGTGTTCGGGCTCTCGTCAAAAATGAACATGGCGACATGTTGCCCGCTCTCTGCCGCTGTGGTGGCAAACTTGGCCGCCAGAGTCGACTTGCCGGTTCCGGCAGCACCACAGATCAGCGTGCTGGTCCCACGTTCGATGCCACCGCCCAGCAAGGAGTCAATCCCGGCAACGCCGCTGGGAAGTTTCTCGTTGATGCCTCCTTGTCGTGATTCGCCAGCCACCAGGTGTGGATATACTTCCAGGCCGCCACGGCAAATTCGGTAATCGTGAAAACCACCTCGAAACGCTACGCCCCGAAACTTCACCACCCTCAGTCGGCGACGTTCGGATCCGTATTCTGGATGGGATTGCTCCAGCAACAGCACGCCATGTGCGATGCTTTGAACCTGCAGATCGCGATCGGACGCAGTGAGATCGTCGAGCAACAGCACGGTACAACTGCGTCCAGCGAAGAATTGCTTCAGAGCAAGGATCTGCCGCCGATAGCGCAGAGGACTACCTGCGAGAAGTCGTAGTTCGGACAGCGAGTCGAAGACAATGCGAGTGGGCTTGATGCGTTCCACTTCCATCAGAATGGATTTGGTAGTCTGTCCCAATTCAATCTCGGATGGATGGAACAGAGTATATTGCTCGTCGGGTTGCAGACTCTCTTCCGAAGGAATCAGCTCCGTGATGGTGATGCCATCCAACGACCAACCATGAGTCTGAGCCACGGCGTGGACTTCAGCCTCTGTCTCAGAGAGAGTGACATACAGGACCGGCTCACCTTGCTTGACGCCTTCAAGCAGGAACTGCATAGCCAGCGTCGTCTTACCCGACCCCGGCACACCTTCGACGAGATACAGGCGATGAGCTGTCAGCCCGCCTGACAAGACGTCGTCGAGTCCTGCAATGCCAGTCTTTGCCAAGGCTGCGGACGGAGAACTACTTAAGTCTGAGGATTGCGTCATCCACGCTTCCTTTTAAGCGCCATTCGAGTTTTCAGTGGGGAAACTTGATGTTGTGAGCGCGAGTATTCGAACGAGCGAATCTCGAATGTGGCCCACTAGAAAGCGAAGTGAATTGTCCCATCAATTGTCGACGTGCTGATCTGATTAGGGTTTTACATGCTCTCAAAGCCGTTTCAACACCGGCATTTCAACGTGGTTCGTGCCCCCTCCAAATTGCGGCTTGTCGCAGCGACAGAGTCCTCAAACGCGTCCTGATCAATACGTCGCCAGCTCATGTTTTTCGGGCGCCAGCGAGGTTTGAGTACCTGACAAACAACCGAAATGCGCCGGCCTCGAATGAACGCGACTCGTCGAGTTTAGGACAGCGAGCTTCGTCCGACGTCGCCGGGGAAAAGTTTCTCCAGGTCGGAGATATTGACTGGCTTAACGAGATGACCATCACAACCGGCTTCGCGCGACCGGGTTCGATCGGTGTCCTGCCCCCAACCGGTCAGAGCCAGAATAATCATTCCGCGGCCCCACGGCTGCTGGCGAATGCGCCGCGTGGCCTCGTAGCCATTCAGCAGGGGCATGCCCAGGTCCATCAGGATGATGCTGGGGCGGAACTTCTCAGCGATCTCAACGGCTTCCTCTCCGTTACTGGCGGTGCTGACGTCGTTGCCGAGCAGCTTCAGCATCAGAGCCATTGAAGTGGCGGAGTCCCGGTTGTCGTCAACGACCAGGATGCGGCGCTCGGGATTCGTCGCGGAGACACAGCCGAGTTCCGGGGACGTTTTCATCGCCGTCGCGCCGCTATCAAGATACGGCAACCGTACGGTGAAGGTGCTGCCCTGACCCTGACCGGGGCTGGCGGCTTCGACCGTGCCGCCGTGCATTTCAACGAGTCCTTTAACCAGAGCCAGACCGATGCCCATTCCGCCGGTCGTTCGTTCCAGAGTTCGATCGACCTGGCTGAACATATCAAAGACGCTCTTGATTGCATGAGCCGGGATGCCAATTCCAGTATCACGAACCTTGATGATCAGGTTTCGCTCTTCACACACTGCCGTCAGCCAGATCTGTCCGTTCCGCTCAGTATATTTTGCACTGTTACTCAGCAGATTGGCGAGGACCTGCGACAGTCGCGTGATATCCGCGTAGAGGTAGACTGGCTCAGAGGGCAACGAAATTGTGAGATCATGCCCGGCGTTTTCGATGAGTGGATGCACTGTCTCGATGGTATTATTGACAACATCTGATAGCAGCACGCGCGCCCGGCGCAATTCCATCTTGTTGCGGCTGATTCTGGAGATATCCAGCAGATCATCGATCAGACGCACCATATGAGACAGTTGGCGGTCCATCATCGCCTGGATTTGAGCCAGTCGGCCATTGCCGTCGTCGGTCAATCGCATGACTTCCAGGCCGTTGCGCAAGGGAGCCAGCGGGTTCCTGAGTTCGTGCGCGAGGATGGCGAGGAATTCGTCCTTGCGACGGTCCTGATCACGCACCTGCGCGTAGAGGCGGACGTTCTCAATCGCGACCGATGCGATGTGCGCAAACTGCACGAGAATCGCTTCGTCGATGTCCGTGAAGTCTCCGTCTACTTTGTCTGCTAATTGAATCAGGCCCAGATTTCTGCCCCCGCGGCTGACCAGTGGAGCGGACAGCCAGCCTCGAATCACCGTCCCCGCAGCCAGTTCATCACGAGAGACCTGCCAGGCCGGATCCGCTTCAATATCGCGTCGAGTCAGCCGGAGCGGTCGGCCACTTTGATTGACGAGCTGCTCGAAATGCTTCACGTACTGAGGCGTCGGTTCGAGCAGCCAGCGGCGATACGGCTCGGACGCAGACATCGACACGATCGCCTGTGACCCATTCTCGTCAGTGTCGAGACTAATCAGGGCGAGATTGGCACCGATGATAGTCCGGCCTTCTTCGGCCACGACGCGCAACATGCTTTCCAGTGAGTTGCAGGAGTGAATGCTGAGCGCCGCTTCTGCGACTTTCTTGAGCAGCCGCGCCTGCTCACGCTCGCGTGCGAGCAACCGCGCGATGCGTTCTTCGTCGAGTTTGCGGGCGGTGATATCAACCGTGACGCCGTCAAACCGGAGGGGTTGGCCATCGGCATCATAGACCGCCCCGCCGCGAGCCCTGATCCACCTGACTGTGCCCGTCGACGGATCGACGGTGCGATAGTCGCATTCGTAGGTGGAGTGCGCTTGCAGCGACGCATCGATCGCGCGACGAGTTGGTTCGCGATCGTCGGGATGAATTCGCTCAAAGAAGGTCGCGATCGTAACGGCGGCGTCAGGTGGTAGCCAGAAGTGCTCCTTGACCTGCTCGTCCCAGTTCAGCACATCAAATGGCAGATCGCAGTACCAGAATCCAATCCCGGCAGCTTTCGCGGCGTGGTCCAGCCGCGCACGACTTTCGTGCGGAGCGCCCTGTGGTTGGGCAGCGCTGCGGCTCCACGCACCTTCGGCCTCACCCCGTCGGTCAGATTGAGGTTGAGTTCCGATCAGCGTGCTGGGAATGGCCATAAATCAACACACGCCT
>CAYLTY010000194.1:0-16515 GCA_964386705.1 uncultured Planctomycetaceae bacterium | reverse complement strand
ATGGCCCCACAACTCTTCGAGCGACTGCAGCGGCTGAGACAGCGAATTCGACGCACGCTGTGGCTCTATGGTAGTGCCTGGCTGGCAGCCACCTTAATGAGTTCCATCTTCGTCGCGGGCCTGTTGGACTGGATCTGCCACTTTGATGGCGGAGCACGACTGGTGCTCGACGTCTTTATCCTCGCGGCTGGCGGTTACGTCGGCTGGCGCTGGCTGCTGGTACCGTTGTGGACCTCGCTCGGAGATGTCGACATCGCCTTGCGAATTGAGCGTCGTTATCCGGGGCTGAATGACGGCCTCTCCAGTACGGTGCAGTTTCTGCTGGACGAACAGAACTCCAAACTCGGTTCGCCTGCGATGCAGCGCGAAGTCATCCGACGAACGCTCGATCAATTGAATCGCGTCTCAATGGACGGACTGCTCGAGCATCATCCGCTTCGCAAGGTCGGGATGATCGCCGGATTCACTTGCGCGATCGTCCTGACCATCGCCGGTTTCAGCCCTGCCAACGCCGCCACCGCGCTGAAACGGCTGGCCTTTCCGCTGGCAGACATTCCCTGGCCACGCAAATTCGAACTGCGATTCGTCACAGAGGAGCTCGAACCACTGACCACGGCAGAGAAACCCACGCTGACGATCGTGCAAGGCGCGACACTCGATGTCTACGTCGAGAATCGACGCGGGCCACTACCTCCCGATCTGACGTTTGAAGCAGTTCGAGCTGACGGCAAGAAGGCCTCGGAACGCATGCATCAAACGTCGCTCTGGGACGCCAAGGGACGCGCGAGAGAGATTGGTGGCGCGTCTCTTTTGGTGGCCAAAGGCCCGATTCTGATTCGTGCTGTTGGCGGTGATGGTGAAACCTCGACCGTCGAAATCAACGTGGTACCGCCGCCTCGTCTGGATAGCATGCGTTTGAAAGTCACACCGCCTGCCTACACGCAACAACCCGAACGAACTCTGCCAGAGAACGTCGGCAACATCGAAGGCTACGTCGGCACAAAGGTCGAGATCACGGGCCTGAGCAACAAGGAACTGCAGGCAGCATCCGCCGCCCGCAAGGACGCCGAGGCCGCGGAACTCACAATTGAATCGGACACCCGGAAAGTGCGAGGGCAATTCACGCTGAATCGCTCCGGCTCCTACGCCTGGTGGCTGGCCTTGCGAGATCAGCAAGGCTTCGAGAATCCGGACACTCAGAGATTCGACCTGCGCGTGCTGCCCGACCTCACGCCGGACGTGCGCATTGACGAACCATCCACCGATCTGACTGTGACACCCACCGCGCAGGTCCGTTTCAAGATCGCAGCCAAAGACGATCTCGGCTTGAAGCAGATTACTTTGGTGACATCCAGGCCCGTCACTGCCGAAGAAAAAGCAGCACCGACTGAGGCCCAACGCACCGAACTCTTCACCGAAGACAGTCGACCGCAACAGCAAGCGGTTGAACACACCCTCGAACTGGCTCCGCTGCAGCTTCAACCTGGCCAACGAGTTGTCGTGCACGCCGAGGCTACCGACTACTGCGACATCGGCGAAGTGCATCTCGGCAAAAGCAACACACGCACGCTGACCGTCATCTCACCAGAAGAAAAACGCAGCGAGCTGGCCGACCGGCAGGCCGCCTTGCTGCTGGAACTCGAACGCGTCCAGAAACTGGAGCAGACCGCGCGAGGGCATGTCAAAGAACTGCAGGTGCAACTGGATCAAGCTGGGTCGCTACGACCGGAAGATCTCGATCTACTGAAGCGAGTGGAACTCGACCAGCGTCAAATCAACTCACGCATCGGCGGCGAACAGGATGGAGTTGTCGGACAGACACGAGCGCTGCGTCGCGAACGCGAACTCAACGCGGTCAGCGATCCTCAGGCGGAGCAACTGCTCGGCAAACTGTCGGACGATCTCGACTTCCTGCGCCGCGAGTCGTTACCGCAAATCGAACGCGATCTCACCCAAGTTCTGAAGCTCAACGCGGGCGAAGCACACAACAAGGGTACGGATGCCGACAAACAGCGTGAGCGCACGCGACAGTCGCTCGACCACACGGCTCAGCAGCAGGATCAGGTGCTCGAGACACTCGCGAAGACGCTGCGTGAGCTTGGAGCTTGGCGTGATGACCGCAATCTCGCCGGTGACTTGCGCGAACTTACGGCTGATCAGCAAAAGCTGGCCAACGACACCCGACAACTCGGACAAGCCACGATCTCCAAATCCACCGCCGAGCTGACTCCGCAGCAGAAAGCAGAACTCAACAAGCTGTCGGAACGTCAGCAGCAACTGGCGAATCGCGTCGGCGATTTTCAGAAGAACCTCGCGACACCTCAGAACGAGGACGGCGCATCCGCCGAACAACGTGCTACACGCGAATCGCTGCAGCATCAGATCGAACAGGAGAAGCTCGACTCGCAGATGCGTGAAGCGGCCAAGGAAGTCAGCGGCAACAAGATCGCACAGGCGGTCCAAAAACAAGAGGAACTCATCGAGACCCTCAAGAAGCTGCAGTCGATCGCGAATGATGACAACGTGACCGACACCGAATCGCTCGTCAAACAGTTGACCGAGGCGCAAACTGAGCTGGGTCAGTTGCGAGAGCAACAAGAAACGCTGATGCGAAAGATTGACGATGCGAGCCAGCAGCCACCCGACAAGCAGCGTGACGAAGCACTGGCTCAGCTCCGCAAAGAAGAAGAGCAACTGCGACACAAATCCGAGGAGATGCTCCGAAGACTTCAGCGACTCGGCAGCCATTCAGCGCGGCGAGCCGCTCAACGGGCCGCTGATCACATGCGCCAGGCCGAAGAGGCGCTGGCTCAAAACAACCCCGATCAGGCGGAAGAGGAACTTAAGGAAACGCTCGACGATCTGGAGCAGGCAGAGCGAGAACTCAATCGCGACAAGAAGCGAGCCGAACTCGAACTCGCTCAGGAAGTGCTCGAACGCATTTCGGACGAACTTGTAACTCTGCGTGATCGCCAGCAGGCGGCGATTGATGAAGCCAAACGCATCCGCGGCGAGTTTGAGACGGCCGGAAAATGGTCGCGCGGGCTGCTGAAGTCTGCTCGGGGGCTCGGTCAGTCCCAGCGCAACTTAAGCGATGAAACGCTCAACAAGTCGAAGGAGGTGAAGTCGGTTGAAGTGCTCAGTCTCGCGCTGACCAGTGCCGCGCGGCTGATGGAATCCGCCGCGAAGAAACTGGAACAGGATCAGCCGGACCTCAGTGCGGAGACGCTGGAGTTTCAGGAGCGGGCACGCCAGCGCATCGTCGATGTGCTCACTGCGATCAACGAAAAGGATAACGACAAGAAGAATAGTAACGAACAGAACAAAACTGGCGGCGAAGGAGGCAACTCTGGCCCACAGGGCGAGTCGGTGACGATCATCGCCCAGCTGAGGATCATTCGAGCCATGCAGGTCGACCTCAACGACCGCACTCAGCAGATCAAGACCACCCGCCCGAAGTCCGGCGAACTACCAGCTTCTCAATCCGCAGAACTGCAAGCCATCTCGGAAGAACAAGCCGCATTGGCAGACCTCATCCGCCAACTGACCGAGTTCTTCGGGGACACCCCCGAACCTCAATGATTCCCGTTCGTCGAGAAATTATCAGCACGGTGCTGTCATGAAACAAATTCAACGCTGCAACACCAGTCGATCCATCACAACGGCCCGCAAACTATTTGCGGGATCGCTGCTGTGTTCGGTCCTCTCAATGTCGCCGGTAACCATCGGCCTTGCCGATGAACCGAAGAAGTCGCTCGACGACAAATTGCTGGAAAAACTGACCCCCACCAAGTTGCCAGACGCCGAGAAGAAGCTATCTCCCAACCAACCAGACGAACTTGATCGCACCGTGCAGTCCATGCGCAAGGTCGGCGAGCAACTCGCGAAGAAGGAAGTCTCCGACGACACCGTGAAGCTGCAGATGTCGATCATCGATGACATCGACGCGCTGATCGAGAAGCTCAAGCAACCACCGCCGCCGAAGCCGATGGATCAGGATCAAAACCAAGACCAGCAGAATTCCGATCAGAACCAAAAGCAAAACCAGCAACAGCAGCGCAATCAACAACAGCAGAAACAGAACAAGGAAGGCGAATCTCAGCAGCAACAACGGCAGTCGGGAAAGGGAGACGGCAGTGCCAATGGCCGCCAGCAGCAGCCCAGCAAGTCTTCGGAATCGACTGACAAGGAACTGCAGCGCAAGCAGGACGAGCGAGCCGCCGAGATGGCGCGACGTCGCGCGTTGATCAACGAAGTTTGGGGCCACCTGCCGCCCAACGTCCGCGAAAAACTGCTGAACGTAGGTAGCGAAAAGCTGTTGCCCCAGTACGAGGACCTGATCCGCAAGTACTACGAATCCCTCGCCGAACCCACCGACGGAGAGCTTAAGCCAGCACGCTCGCCAAAGTGATTCCGGCAGCCTCGTGACGGACGCGTCTCGCGTCCGCCTTCGTTCAGCCGCACGAACGCGCTACTAAGGCAACTCGCTACCTGCACGTTCTTCCTGAAGCTCCGAATTGCCCTCAGCCGCCTCGGACGTTGCCCTCAGGCGATGTAGCACCACTGCATTCTCGAGAAGTTGCCGCGCACCCGGATGAGGCCGACATTCGACGATGAACTGGAACGCAAACAATTTCGGCAGCAGTCGAGCAGCCGCGTTCGCTAGTGCTCCCAGCCAGCGTCCTGCTCTGCCGCCAAGTACAGCCTCGAAGGGCACGCCGACAGGCTGGCAACGCTCCACGCGATATCCACACTCATCTAACAGCTGCAGCAGCGAACCGCGTGTGAACAGCCGCTTGTGGGTGATGTCCAGAATACCGCGTTCGGCGTAGTTGAAACGCCCGAATAACAAGTTCAAACGCACGGCGATAAAGGCCACGTTCGGCGTTGAGATCACCACTAGAGGCGCATTCCCAACACTAGCGCCGGGACGCCGTCCCTGCCTCAACGCCAGCAGAAACTCTTCTGGATTGGCCAAGTGCTCGATGACGTCCAGTAATAACACGACATCGTACTGCCACGCATCGCACGGAAAGGGATCATGTTCCAGATCGGCGCGGCAGAACTTCGTCAATCGCTCCGCGGGCGGAGTATGCAGATCCACTCCGGTCACTCGGGCGCCCAGTTCTTCGCAGCGCGCGGCCACGTGACCCGGTCCACAGCCGATATCCAGCAGCTTCTGCGGCCGAGCCCGCGCGACAATATCGAGTGCCTGTCGATGCGATGAGTACAGCAGTTCGGTCTTGTCCCGATAACGTTCCGGCGACAGCCGGCGGAGCTTCAGCGAGCACAGCATACCCATGCGGTGCAGCTTGTACTGCAGCGTCGCTCGAACCACGTTCCATGCGTACTTCAGTCCGGGCACGCGGCAGACTTCGTTGCCGTAGTGCGTCGGAATGGGCACCTCTTCGACCTTCGCACCGACATAAGCTGCCTGCAGCAGAATCTCGGTATCGAAATGAAAGTCGTTCGTGTTGGTTTCGAACGGAACGCTCTGCAGGAACGCGGTCGAATACAACCGATAGCCGGTGTGGTACTCGCTGAGCGACCAGCCAATCACCGCGTTTTGAAAGGTCGTCAGAACGCGATTGCCCAGCCGCTTGTAAGCCGGCATCCCGCCGCGTCGAGCACTCTCCAGCGAGTGCATACGCGAGCCGAGAACAACATCCGCGTGCGTCGCTTCCCACTTCTCAATCAAGTCGGGCAACAGTTCCGGGGCATACTGACCATCACCGTGCAGCAGGATGACGCAGTCAAAACCGCCATCAATCGCAGCTCGATAGCCGATCTTCTGATTACCGCCGTACCCCTGATTCGCACCGGCCTGAATGATCGAAACATTCTCGATCTGGTGCTCTTCCAGCCAGCGTGCTAACCGATAAGGACCGCTGTCATCCGACGCGTCATCGCTCACCAGAAAGTGCACATCCCGCCGATTGAACAATCCCAGCGGAATGCGTTCGAACACATCGCACAGATGCTGCTCAGCCTTGAAAGCAACGACATAAACGAGCACACGTTGTCCGGCAGATGGAGTCATGAGCGACCTCCTGCTGAACTCTCGGTCTTGTCCGTTTGAGTCGTTTCTTCCTTCGCACGATTCCCGACCGAACGATCCGCTGGCACCGATTCTGTTTCCGGCTTATCTCCAGCAGTTGCGGTTTGAGACGGAGCACTGAATTGAACTCGGAAGACGCGGTTATCCCCGTGATTGCCTTTCGCCAATACGGTGCTGGGCGGCAGTCGTCGCGAGATCAACTTGGGATCGTTGTCTTCTACTTCGAAGCCGAAGTAGACCAGCCACAACGGTTGAGTTGCCTGCTCACCCACAACTTTGGTGAAGTGGTCCCAGTCCTCTCGCAAGCTGTACTGGAAGAAGTGAAACTTCGGAATCACGACGACGCGATAGTCCTCAATCCGGTACTCGCGGAAGCCATGCCCCAGATCACGGCCACGATCTACGGAGGAATGTCCCAGGTAGTACGCCAGCACGTTGCGAGTACTGTCGTCCGTCAGAATCAGATCTTCTTTCGGAATCCAGCCTTTGATCTTGTCGGTGCCACGAATCTTCGCCGCAGTCTCCTGCATCATCTGCGGGCTCAACGTTGTCATCGTCCCAAACGTCGTGCGATAGGGATAGATCCAAGCCCACCCCAGGCACAACACAGCCACTCCGACCTTAACTGCTCGACCCGGACGGTCCATTAGCGGCTTCACAGCTCCCGCGACGGCCAGCACCAGGAAGGGCATCAGCCACAAGCTATGGCGCGTCGGACCGAAAGGATAAATCAACAACGTGTTGAGGACCGCAGCCAACACCAATGGCAGGAAGGCGAGCAATGCCCGGTCGATCGCCGCCAGCTTCGAACCCGATCGATCCACTTCCTGCTTCGCCAGCAACCCGGCCCCGACAACTGTCGCTAGTGCTGCCAAAACCCAGATCTGGCCGTAGACAAAGCTGAAGAACCTGCCGGCACTCAACAAGGTGAACCGCAACCGCGCCAGCACGCCGTCGCCGTAGGGATTGTCGTGCAGCCAAGCCTTCCACATTTCAGACTGCGTTTCGCTACCCACGAAACCTCGTACATGGCTGAGGTAAAGCCACACACAGAACGTCGCCAGCAACACCTGTTGAACCACCCAGGCACGGGTTCCCTTCGACCAGACGCCTCGGCGTTGAGCATGTAGCAGCCCGCCGATCCCCAGCGTCAGGACGATCCAGGCCGTCGCATAGTGAGTCAGCATCGCGAAACACAAGCAAATCAATTCGCCGACCAGGTCTCTCCGACGCTCGTGTTCCAGATAGCGGTCATGAAACAGCAAGGCTCCAAACACGAACGTGAACAACATCGTGTAGCTGCGCATTTGAGCCGACACGTGAATCACCGGCATAGCAAACGTCAGCACGAACAGCCCCACCAAAGCAGAGCGCCGATCGGTAACTCGCGCCATCCACAAATAGCCCAACCATGCAGCCGCACAGCCGAAGAGCAGCGACGGCACACGCAAGATCCATTCGGAATCGCCCAGCGGCAGCCAGTAGTGATAGATCACAAAGGCCAGCGGCGGATGCGTATGAATGCGACTGGCTTCCCATGCGTCCTTGAAGGTCGGCTCCTGAGCGACCTGAAAGTACATGGACTCGTCGAAGTCCAGATAGAACCGTTCCATCAGCTCTGACCGAAACGGCAAGCCTACCAGAATCAGCAGCAGCGCAATCACGATGGTCTTGCCGGTCAGCTTTCGCTGATCCGACGCTGGCGCGACCGGCGCAGATTGAATCGCGTCGACCATGCCTACTCTCCCTTCTCGCTCTTGGCGGGAGTCTGCTCTGTCGCAGCAGGTTCAGCCTTCGGAGTGGCGGCGGCAACGACTTCATGAGGCTCGCGCTTTCGCCACAAAGCCAGGCTGCGGCCCGCATGAGTGAGGAATGGATACATCTTCTTGACGTCCCCTTCGCTCAGATCTTCCAGAGACTTCACCAGCCACTTGCTCGCCTTCAGCAAGACAGCTTTGTCCGGATGCACTTCGCGTGGGGCAATCGCCCACCACTCAAGCGTGTGCCCCGTCATCAGCAATCGTTCCGCATGCGGCCCATAAGGTGCTTCGGCAACGGCAGATTGCGGACCATCGGCTTCAGGACCGGGCCAGGCACCGTCCCAATAACCAGCCTCATTCTGAGTTTCCGCCAGTCGGCGGCTGACATCCTTCAAGAACGCGACAACCGATGCCCGGCTGGCGTCGCTCAGCAGGTGATACTGAGGATCGAGCTGCAGCATCGCGGCCAGCGCGAACAGGCGATGGTTGCCGTAACACGTTCCCTGAGCCAGACGCTGACGCATCAACCGATCTGCCAGTCGATCCCACGTGACTTGCTGGCCTTCTTCCGTCATCCAGCTCTTCACTTCAGGCATGTAGTGCAGGAAGACCAGCACCGACCATTCATACTCGGGCTGATTCAGACTGAACCGCTGCAGAGCCTGTTTGAACGCTGCTCGCAGCTGAATCTCACCTGAGGGTGTCTGCACGGGGTAATCCAGAGACGTCCCAACCTCAGCCAAGCAAGCCAGCGTGTGATCGACGTGACTGGAAGTGGCATCGCCGGAGCGCGTGCGGAATGAAAGCCCCGGCTGTTCGTCACGGGTGTTCGGCAACAGAAAAGCCTTCGCGGAGTTACCCCACGCCTTACGGAAGCTGCGATGATCGGTCAGTAGCCCTCGCAGTTCGACACCGCTCAGCGAGTTCTCATCGGCAAATGCCGCCTGAACTCCCCAGAAGCGGAGAGCGTGATCGACATGATTGATCTTCGGCTGAGGACCGCGCAAACGCGGTTGCAGCTTCGTCAACACGCGGGCAAGTTGCTCGTCGGAAACCACTTCAGGCTCGTCGTGCAACGCCTGAATGCGAATTGGCTCCGTCAATGGAACCGGCGGCAGTTTGGTCTCTTCCAGAGCACGGAATCGCTGTGCGCCGTATCCCAAAAACGCAGCCAGACAAACCAGTTGCGCGACCAGAAAAACGACCGAAGTCGTGCCTCGCGGCGGCGTTGCTTCTGGTGAAGATGATGTGGGTTGCATCGGATGAATTCTGTGTGCGAAAAGAAAACCGGAAAGCTGCACGAATCCCGAGAGTTATGTCTTCGCCTTGGGCGCAGCAGCCTCGGCTTTTTGTTCTGGAGCGGGAGACTTGCGACTGAGGACCAATCCAACGTCATCTTCAAAGACGTTCTCCCAGCCTTCGAGTTGATCGGCCGTGCGACGCAGATCGCGTTGCAGCTCTTTGCAGATGACCAGCGTGTTACAGCGATATCGATCGAGACGGTCTTCCAAGCCGGGTTCACCGCGCGCGATCGAGAGATAGTCCTTCCAGACTCGGCTGGGCACCACGTGCACCGAGTTCGTTGTCATCAGGACCTTCAACTCCGGCGGCCCATCGTAGACCAGCCAATCGCCCCACCATTGAGGTCCGGCCACCATGCCGACCGGCGGATTCTTACGGAGGTACTCCGTCACGCCGCGCGGAGTGTCCTTGCTGTAGACGTGCTTCGCCTGTCGCGGTTTGCCACCCAGCACCGGAATGCTGGCGGGTGAGAAACAGAAGATGATCCACACCGCGAGCCCAGTCACCAGTGTGTGGTGGAACGATCGCACGCGCAGCCAGTTGAACGCACTGCCGAGTTCACCCTGTTCCAACCAGCTCAGCATTCGCGAACCGGTGTCATACAGATGCGGAGCCAATGTCAGCATCAACGCCGGACCGTACCACTGAATCATCCGGACTCGTAGACACGTCGCCAGCGTGAAGCCGAACATCAGGAACACATCAGAGGCCGAAACACGGCGGCGGCTGTGCCGCATCATCACCACCAGGAACACCCACGAAATCAGCATGAAGGGGCCTTCGAGCGACCACATCTCCAACGGAAACCATTCCCACACGTCCTTCAAGTTTGGATTGCCGGAGAAAGCGACGGTGTGAATGAGCAGGTCCATCCCATAGGGATTGAGCAACGTGCCCAGCACTGCGACTTCGGCCGCAATGAGTCGTTGCTGAAACAGCTTGTCACTCAGCACAGCTTGAATGTCGCGCCGTTCCCAAAGCACTTCGACCGCTCTACCGGCGACGTATGCACCCAGCAGCAGAAAGCCAACAATGAACGAACCATGCAGATTGGCCCACAGAGCGAACAACACCCCGACGCCGACCAGATAGGCTGCAAAACCGCGCGGTGACATCGGCTGCGGCTTCTGATCGACCAGCCGCTCACTTGCCGAGTCCGAACGCACGGTCATCCAGAACAGCATAGCAAAGCACAGGCTACCGAAGATCTCAGGTCGAATGACGGCGTGACGACTCCACGTGAAGAACCAGGCCAGCAGTGCTCCGAACAAGCTGATGCCAAGATGCTTCGTCTGACGGTAGAACGTCCCAGCCAATGTCAGGTGCGTGCACAGCACCGTCACGGCAAAGAGAGTGCTGAAGAGTTCCACGTTACCGGCCCGCTCAACAAGTCCCAGCAGCAGTTGGCTGAGCCAGGCTGTGCACGTCAGCGGCATGCCTTGAGCCAGTGGCGCAAACATCTCTTCCGTCGGCAACACGCCATGTTCGACGATCCACTTCCCATAGGCCACGTGGCCCCAGAAATCCGAATGAAACAGCTTCATGTAGTTGTAGTACATGAAGAACAGCGACACGCAGACGGCCAGCAACGCCTGCGAACGGGTCAATGCAAACCGCTCATCGAGCTTCGGCACCAGAACTTTGTCCGGATCTGGCGGCAAGCTCTTGTCTTCCGGCACATCGGTCACCGGTTCCAGCAACGTGGTTTCTGTAGCAGTCGTCATAGTGGGGGTCATCAACTCTCGAAGGGCGAGTCCACGGACTCGATTGATTTCAGAAGTTCCGGCTCAGGCTGTCGGAGCAAAGTTCGAGACTCGATAGCTTCGCGCTGTGAAGAGGGTTGAGAAGTCGGTGACTCGGAGTTCTGGGTACGCTCGATAATGAACTGCGGCCGCGCCCGGACTTGATCAAAAATCCGCACCACGTACTCACCGAGCACCGCGATACCCAGGGCGTTCAGCATCCCGAAGAAGGACGCCGTAATCAGGCCAGAAGCCCAGCCCGGTGACGCATCGCCCACCCACAGCTTCTGGTACAAGGTGAAGCCCGTCAGACCAACGCAGACCAGGCAGGACAGCGCGGCGACCATATAAAAGAGGGTCAAGGGGACCGTTGAGAACGAAAAAATCGCCGTTTTGGCGAGTCTCACCAAACCCCAGAACGAAACTCGCGGCTGATCGTCGTGGCGCGCTCCGCGCTCAACGGGCACGCCCGTCTGGCGGAATCCAACCCAATGTCGCAAGCCGGGATAGAACCGGGAGAACTCGGGCATGTTGATCAGTTCATCGCAAACGCGGCGATCAATCAGCCCGAAGTTACCGGCATCGACGGGAATGTGCGGTTCTGAAATGCGTTCCAGCAAACGATAGAACGCGTAGAACAAACTTCGCTTGAGCGGGTTCTCTTTGCGATTGGTTCGCACAGCGAACACGACGTCAAAACCGTCGCGCCACTTTTCAATGAACGTGATGATCGCCCGCGGATCGTCCTGCAGGTCGGAATCCATCACGACGATCGCACTGCCGCGAGCCGCCTTGAGCCCCGCCTGCACGGCCGGCTGATGTCCAAAATTGCGAGAGAAATGAATCACTCGCACGCGGCGGTTCTGCAATGAGAGCTGATCCAGCAAATCAGCGCTGCCGTCCGTCGAGCCATCGTTCACGAAGACGATTTCGTATTCAAGCAACGTTTCGCGCAACGCATCCGAGACTTCCGCGAGCAGCCGCTCCAGCACAGCCACTTCGTTAAAGACCGGCAACACCACCGAAACGAATTCTTCGTTCGTGGCACGGCGGGACGCCTGAGCGGTTTTCAGAAGATCGTGATTGTTACGCGGCATAAGAGAACGCAACCGGGACAGCTAACGGAACTAAAGGGCTTCAACGAACTTCGAACAATCTTCTGGTGAAGCAGTTCGAGCCCGAACGATGCCGAAAAGGTGTGTCCCGCCGTTAGCAGTGCGCGCCAGCGCCGCCAACAGCGTGATGCAGATGGTTCGATTCCGCCTGCAGAACACCGCTTGGAACGACGTTCGCTCGCAGGTTCCATACCGCCCCTCTGGTCACTTTTTCTCACACCAGCCCTGCTCTATGACCGCACTCGCCACGATCCCATCCAACAAGCCTGTTGTGACTTACGAGAAATCGGAGCAGCCCGTATCACGATCGCGCTGGGGCCTCAGTATGGGAGCACTCATCCTCGTTTTGCTGGTCGGCGTTCCACTGTTTCTGCGGATGCCGCTGACGAACGACGCTGTGCTCTTCGACCTGCAGGCACGTTTACTCGTTGAAGGGGACGTGCTGTACCGCGACATGCTGGAGCCCAATTTTCCCGGCGTTGTCTGGATTCACAGCGCGGTTCGAGCCATCGGCGGTACCAGCAGTGAAGCACTTAGAATCTATGATCTCCTGCTCCTGTCCGTCACCTTGTCGGCTGCTTACGTGTTGTCTCAAAAAATTGGCGCCAACCGGGCAGCCGGGACCTGGATCGTCGCGGGATGTACCCTGTTTTATCTCGGTGCATCCGAATGGATTCACTGCCAGCGCGACACGTGGATGCTGGCGCCAATCCTCGTTGCCGGCTACCTCCGACTCCGCTCGGTCGAGCAAGAGTACCCGTCAAAGCTGCTGGCCGTCGTTGAAGGCCTGATTTGGGGCTGCGGCGTCTGGATCAAACCCTATGTACTGTTCATCGGAGTCGCCTGCTGGTTGGTAGGTTTAGTCGGGACAACCAGCCGCAAGCGATACCTGATTGCCAGCATCCCGCTCATTTTGGGCGGAACCCTCGCCGGTGCCGCCGGGATTGGTTGGCTGATAGCGACGGGAGCATGGCCAGCCTTCATCGAAACGTTGCGTGTCTGGAATCCGCAGTATCTTGCCGCCGGGCGAGCTCACTGGACTCTACCGAGGCTTAACGCCACGGCCGCGCGCATGGCTCCCTGGTTCTGGCTGCATGTTCTGGCCGTACCGGTCGCCGTGCTGTCCATCGTCAAACTTGTCCGCAAACCTCAAGCAGCAGCGTCTGAGCGGCACGACTCGCAAACAGTGTTTTCTGCCGGGTTGGGAGCGATCTATCTCACATCGTTGGGGCACGGATTCGGCCTGCAGCACCTTTTTGATTATGTGCATGGCCCGCTGGTCTTGCTGGCAATCGTGGTCGTGGGAATCTGGGCCTCAACCTTGCCGCAACGACAACTGGTCGCGGTTGGCTCTTGTCTGTTTCTCGTGCTGGCTATGCGTGCCACGTCGCTGAGACAGATCGAGCGGCTGAAGCTTTGGCCTGCGTGCGTGACGACGGCGTCATCCGTGGAACTGCAGGATCGATTAGCTCACTTCACGAACCCGCGCCGTGCGGACATGGAACGCGTCGCTGAGTTTTTGGAGCGACGCGGCGTCGGCAATCGTGAAGTCGGGTGTCTCAACAGCGACTGCGTGTGGATCTATCAGCGGTTGCGGTCTCATCCGCCAACCCGCTTTGTGTATCTCTATGAGAACGCAGTGTTCTTTCCGGACGCTCACAAAGCGATGCTGGAGGAACTGGCAAAGTCGGGCCATCGCTATGTTGTCAGCGATCTGGTGTCCTGCGGCATGAGTCGGCCTGACGCCGAGGCAGTTGGACCTGCGGGACCTCAAGGTCCGCCGCCGAAGTATCCGAAGCTAAAGAACTCGTATCCGTGGTCGCATCCGGTGATCTTTCGGTCTGGATCCTACCTAGTGCATGAAGTGCGAGAACCGTTGGGAGAACTGCGCGTACCGCGTTCCTCAAGCTGACGTTTGCAGCCGCCATCGCTTAATCTCTTCCCGGTGATGACTCAGCCGACGGCGGGAGAATGCTCGCGATGATGCGACTTTGGCGACGATTACCACAGCTTTGCGTAACTCTGGTGTGCCTGTCCGCCTGCCGGCTGGCCGTCGCTGAAGACATGGCACCGACTCCCGAACAGTTGGAGTTCTTCGAAGCGAAAGTCCGCCCATTGCTGATTGAGCATTGCTTTGAGTGTCACAGTAACGGAGCGAAGAAGCTGCGAGGCGGCTTGAAGCTGGACTCGCGCGCGGCCCTGTTGAAGGGTGGAGATTCGGGCCCTGCAATCGTCGTCGGCAAGCCAGACGAGAGCGCGCTCATTCAGTCCGTACGGTGGCTGTCGTTCGAGATGCCACCCAGCCGCAAACTGCGCGAAGATCAAATCGCTGTCCTGTCGAATTGGATTCAGATCGGAGCTCCTTGGCCGAGTGACCGCGAGACCACTGAAGCGGCACCAAAGGTCTACGACTGGAAACAGATCCGGGCATCCCATTGGGCGTGGCAACCGATTCACCGCTCGGCTCAGCCAAAAATCCAGCAAGCTACTTGGCCAAAGAACGCGATCGATCACTTCATTCTCGCCAAGCTGGAAGCTGCGGAGTTGAAACCTTCGTCTCCCGCCGAGCCGCGCACGCTCATTCGAAGACTGTCGATTGATCTGACTGGCTTGCTGCCAACGCCCGAGGAAGTTGCGACCTTCGTGCGGGACTATGAGCAAGCTCCTGACGCGGCTTATGAACGGCTCGTTGATCGGTTGCTTGATTCACCGCACTACGGCGCGCGTTGGGGGCGACACTGGTTGGATGTGGCACGTTACAGCGATGGCTTCGGCGGCTTCCTCGACGGAGCCGCGTTGCCGCACGCGTGGCGATATCGGGACTGGGTGGTCTCAGCTCTGAATCGCGATGTGCCGTTTGATGAATTCATCAAGCTACAGATTGCTGGTGATCTGATCGATCCCGAACAGGCCATCGCGACCGGCTTTCTCGCGCTGGGACCCACCTACATTTCAGATGGTGGGGATCCTGATGCGACGGCGCAAGCCATGTCTGAGACGCTCGATGATCGCGTCGACACGCTGTCGCGCGGCATTCTGGGACTGACGGTCTCGTGCGCCCGATGTCATGACCACAAGTTCGATCCAATTCCTCAACTGGACTACTACTCGCTGGCGGGAGTCTTCAATAACGGCCGTCTGGCTGAGCATCCGCTGGCGCCGCCAGAAGTCGTGAAGGCCTTCAAGGATCATCAGCAACTCATCAAAGACACCGAGCAAAAGCACCGCGAGCTGGAGGTCGCCCGCAAGAAGGACAAGCGACAACTGACTGACGCTGAACAGCAGGAACTCAGCGAGTTGAAAGCCAAGCTTGAGCAACTGAGGAAGACCGCGCCACCGCCGTTCGACGCGGCGCACGTCATCAACGACAGCGGCAATCGGGACATGCATCTGGCCATTCGCGGCAACCTTCGCAAACCCGGACCGATCGCACCGCGCCGATTTCTGCGTTTGCTGGCCGACGAAGGAAACGCATCGTTTCAGCAAGGTAGTGGGCGATTGGAACTCGCGCAGGCACTGGTCAGTTCGCAGAACCCGCTGACCGCTCGCGTCATCGTCAACCGCATCTGGCAGCAACACTTTGGAGCCGGACTGGTCCGCACGCCGAGCAACTTCGGAATTGTCGGCGAGAAACCCTCGCATCCCGAACTGCTCGACTGGCTGGCTGCGGAGTTCTCTGGTATCGACGTGCCGCAATCACCATCACCGGCCAAAGCATGGTCCCTCAAACGTTTGCACCGGCTGATCGTTACGTCAGCAACGTACCGGCAGAGCAGCCAGATGAATTCCGCAGCCTTCGCGGTTGACGGCGACAACCGTTTGCTGTGGCGAACGAGCCCTCGACGCATGGATGTCGAAGCGTGGCGCGATGCGCTGCTGTCAGTTTCAGGAGAGCTGGAAACTCAACTGGGCGGTCCGCCGGTGAGTCCGATGGATGGTCGTCGCAGGACGCTCTACGCCGCCGTCAGCCGTAACGGGGACCATTTTAGTTCCGACGCCTTTCTGCGGCTGTTCGACTTTCCGTTGCCGCGAGCGACCAGCGAAGGCCGTACATCCAGCATCGTGCCGCAGCAGTTCCTCTTCGCGATGAACAGTCCGTTCATGATCGCGCGCGCCAAAGCGCTGGCCGCTCGTCTGCAGAGGGAGGCAACCGATGACGCCGCCCGCATCGAGCGAGCTTACCAGTTGCTCTACGCTCGCCCGGTGACGGAGCAGGAGCGAGCCCTCGGCCTCGCATTTCTGCAAACTCCGCCCGCGGACGCAGAAAACAGGCAACTCACCGCGTGGGAGCAGTATGCTCAAGTACTGTTGAGTTCAAATGAACTCATGCACGTCAATTAGCCCAGCCAAGTACTCCCCGCAGACTCGATATATCCGGATTAACCGGAAGGGTTGAGTCCGGTCAGGTGGATTGAGCCGGATGGATTAGTCGCGAAATACGTGCGGCCGCGCGGAGTCTTCCGACCGCGTAGAGAGTGCAACCTAGAGTCTCGATACGGAGCAGTGTCGCGCACTGGCGCGAACTCCGCCGCTGGCAG
>CAYLTY010000193.1:0-16647 GCA_964386705.1 uncultured Planctomycetaceae bacterium | reverse complement strand
GATTCTGGTGCAGTCTCGTGTTCGCCTCGACGCGAATTGGATATCAGCGAGGTTACCAGACTGCCTTGGATGCCGTAGCCCGCTAAGACGAGCATCAGTTTGCCTTTAACTTTTTTCATTCCAAGTCTTGCGGGACCTACAGCCCTCTGGACATCGGCAACACCTATTCAAGGCGCTGGCGAGAGGGAGTACGTGCAGGATTGCCACCACACGTCGGTGATCCGCGTTTTGCTCACGAGTATCTTGCCAGTAAGGGCGCCAGGTTTTCGACAGGTTGGGGACTGCAAGGCACAGGTGAGGGTTATTTTGACGACCCTGCTACCTTCTTTCCTGATGACAAATCCATCGTCATCCTGAAGGGCGATCAGTTTGCTGACGCTGATCTGAAGTGGCTCCAGACCTTCTCCGGCAGAACGGTGCGTGACCTCGAAATTGACTGCCCGCATGTGACGGACGCTGGCTTGCAGAACTTGCGATACCTTCGCATCGAGCGGTTATGGATTGCGCCCGGTCATGAGACAGAGGTGCGGAAACTTGGTCAGGTGATGCGGGAGACGCACGGCTGCCAGATGCAAGTTAACCCATCTGAGGAGCGACCTAACGCTCGGCTTGAGAATGAACTCTAAAAAGAGTCATGCCGATTTGAGCCAAGGTCCGGTCGCCAGCCATGGTCGGTATTGAACCGCGACATTCCGTCTAAGAAAAAACGGATTTCCAACCCGAATCGGCGTGATAACGGTCATCTGTTCCCGCTTGAAGCATCATCAACGATCTTCAAACCCAATGATGAAAAGGATGAGCCATGACTGGATTACTCGCTTGCGGTGCGATGCCAAGTGACACCGAACTGCTGCTGTTCTTTCTTGCTGCAGGTGGCGCGGTTGTCTTCGCAATAACGATGGTCGGGGCTGCGATTGTCTGGGCAGCATCCACCTGCAAGAAGATTATGGGCGGCCGAGATTTGTGAAGAGCTGCAGGCATCCGGAGCAGAATCACGCTTCGGATGCACTTGCGGGCTGTGCGGCGGTTCCGACAAATCGATAGACTGCATATTGGACGTTAGGCCAGTAGCGCGAAGGTGGCGATTGCCGCCGTTACCTTATGCAGTCAGGTAGTCAGGTTATGCCCAATCAGCCGGGGTTCATTCCGTCGCATGGCAACTACCGCGAGCTGATTTCCTATCAGAAGGCGGAAGTCATTTATGACCTGACGTTTCGTTTCTGCCAGCGATTTCTGACGAGGGGTGATCGCACCGTCGACCAGATGGTGCAGGCCGCCCGATCCGGCAAGCAGAACATCGTCGAAGGCAGCCAGGCGTCGGGAACCTCCAAAGAGACTGAGATCAAGCTGACCAACGTCGCCCGCGCGAGTCTGGAAGAACTGCTGGTTGACTATCAGGACTTCCTGCGCGTTCGCGATTTTTCGATGTGGGCGAAGGACTCCAAGGAAGCGTTGTTCGTCCGCAACATGGGCATGCAGAGGCCGCTGACCTACGAAGCCTTTCGTGAGTTCGTAGAGACTCGCCCGGCGGAGGTCGTGGCCAACATCGCGATTTGCCTGATTCACCAGACGAACTTCCTGCTGGATCAGCAGATTCGGCGGCTGGAACAGGACTTCGTCAAAGAAGGCGGCATGCGTGAGCGGATGACGCGCGCCCGACTGCAGTACCGGAATGGGAGTTCTGGGACTGATGGGGGCGGCTGGGAGGGCGAGGCTCCAGCCGAGCCGGGTCTCTACTCCCTGGCGGCTCGGCGGGAGCCTCGCCCTCCCGTGCCCTTGCCCACCTCATTCCTGTGTTTGGCGGCCTCTTGGCAACAACAGAAAGACTGGCTCAAGAATTCCAATACGGCCCGCGTGATATCTCGCGAGTTCCTTCGCTTAGAGATTCATCAAGGCAACCAATCAGACAATGAAGGGACTGGCAATCATGGGACTTCTGGCTTGCGGCTTCGGATGCGAATTTGCACATATCGGCACCTTCTTCATCGAGCTGACAACCTTGGCATTGTCTTGCGGGCTCATTCCTGCCGGGCTGTATCTGTCAGTGGTCGCGATGAAGCGTGCGGACGCCGCGGAGTCCATGGATGTCAGCTGAATCGCGACATTCCTGGGGGCAGCTACCAAAAATGAAGGGCGGCATTCGTAACGAATGCCGCCCTTGTCGTTTCAGATGAGAATGACTTCGCGCTCACCCTCGCTGGTCTTCAGGACGATCTTAGCCCCCGCCTGTGTCTCGTGAATTAACAGGTCGTAAACCGCCAGTGATCGTCGTAGGACCTCGGAGAAGCTCGCGTCCGTCAACTCGCTCAATTCTTCCAGCGTCTCGCGGCATTTCGAGCTCATTTCGAGGTTCACGCGGACGTTCCGCTTCACTTCGTTCGTTTTTGTTGTGGCCATACCACAGTCCTCCAGAGAAGAGGAGCAGTGAAAGGCAGATCGCTAGAGCGAAGCCAGGACTGTCGCGGATACCCCATACCACCAAGACACAAGCTACCAACGCACTAACGATGATGACTCGTTTGTCGCTTTGATGATGTAGGAATGCACCGACTGCCTTGATGGCTCGGGCTCGGACATTCTGCTGTTCGTCCTCCCAACCGGTAATTTCAAGATCATACGCTTCATCGCTTGGATCAGGCCGAACACTATCGTCGTGCTTGTTCATGCCGTAACTCCCCTTTGGGGAGTCGACGGCACGAACGCAGCGTCAGGATCACATTCATGTGTGACTCCCAATCGGTGCGTTCTTGCCCCGCATTACGTCTTACGAAGAAAGAACAACAGTGATTGCTACGGAAGCATCTTCGTACTCGAATCGCATCGAATGATACCCGAAGACGTTCGCTGAACCAAAGTGGTGAGGTGGACCAACCAGAGAGAACACCCTGATGGGACACCTACATAAGAACTTGAGGAGACAACGTCTCCATGACTCAGCCTTCGAAACTACTAGCTTCGAAGGTGCTGGCACAAATGATGCCAGTCCTTCTACAGGGTGCGATGTTAGACGTAAGTAACACCTGCGCCCCGCAGATCCTCCTGCCAACCTGCAGAGCTTTCCGCTCTTACGCAGGACGCTTCTTGCAGCCACCACAGCTGAAGGAGCGTGATAATCATTCGCCTGTTCGGCGAACTTGAGTGTTTTTTACGCATTTATTACAGACATGCAATGCCAAAACTGGAAATCAATCGCACTTTCTCAGTCACAAACGCTCCCCTCGCCCGACTAGGGCACCGACCGCAGCCAAGTTCGGCTGCGAAGTGCGGGTCGGACAGGGGAACACATCATGCTGGTGACGACGAAGATTGCGGACTGGTTAAAGGGCACAAGTTCAAGGCTGACAAGACGTAAGGGCCGGGCAAACTACTTGCCTGCGGAAGTTCTGGAAGAGCGGCGAGTGTTGTCCGCTCAGGCTTCAATGGGGACGGCGGCGCTGGGAACCGGGCACGAATGGATCGTGTCCAACGGCGGCGACGACTGGGGAGCGGGTTCAGTCGGGGATCCGTTCAAGACGATCCGCCGGGCGCTGGATGCGGCGGCTCCGGGCGACACGATCACGCTGCGAAACGGCGTGTACGAAGGCGGCATCAACATTGATGTCGACAACCTGACGATTCGCTCGGCGCCGGGCGAATGGGCGGTCATCGAATCGCCCCATACTCAGTGGAAAGACGGCCACTCGGATTCGGTGATTCGCTACGGCTTCGATGTCGAAGGCGGGCGGCTGGAGAATCTCGAGATCACCGGCGGCTATTGGTACGGCGTGATGTTCTGGGACTGGTGGGACAGCGACTTCGAAGCTGGCTCGACGCACATGGGAGCCAGCAACATCACCATTGACGGCTGCAAGATTCACGACACCGGTGTCGATGCCGTCAAGATCACGCCCGGTGCGAATGATATCTCGATTCTGAACAGCGAGATCTACAACACCGGCCGCCGCAGCAATACCAGTTCGGACGGAATTGATAATAACAACGGCGACCGCATGATCGCCCGCGGCAACTACATTCACGACATTGACGGCATCGGCATCCTGACGTCAGGCGGCACGGAAGATTCTCTGATTGAGCAGAATCTGATCAAAGACACTCGTGGTGCCGGCATCGTCAACGGTTTCTATACCGAGCTGGAATGGATCGAGCCTGATTCGAATCCCGGACACTATGCCAGCATTGATACCATCGTCCGCAATAACATCGTCGTGGACGCCGGGCAGGCGGGCATCGGGATCTACGGAGCGTTGAACGCTCAAGTCTACAACAACACACTGGTGAATGCGGCCGATGACGCTCAAGCTCCGATTCAGTTCGGCGGCTACGAGATGTGGGTCTCGAACACGGCTCCATCCTACGAGCACATCGCCTCGGTCAATCCGAGTGTGCTCAACAATATTATTGTTACGAACTCGGACAACATCACCCGCATGGTCGATATCCGCGAGGGGTCGATCACAGGACCGCTGACTCTGGACTATAACCAGTATCATGGCACCAGTGTTCGCGGCACGCTGTTTATTGATCGCAATCTGACCGGCGATGGCACTCCCGAGCAGACTTTCTCGCAGTGGCAGACCAATTACGGCTACGACCAGCACAGTATGGTCGGCGATCCGTTCCTCGACGCCAACTGGCACCTGACCGCGAACAGCCCGGCCATCGGCAAGGCGTTTGCAATTGCCGGGTTGACTCATGATTTCGATGGCAATGTTCGCGATGCGGTCACGGCTGATCCACCCGGCGCAGCAGATCCACCAACCGAAGCGGACCCGCCAACTCCGGACCTTGGAGCAGACGAATTCAATGCGGGCACAGTGCGAGCAACTCCACCCGCCGCGTTTGGTGCGCCGTCGATCGAGATCGATTCACGGGGGTATCACGACTACGAAGCCAAGACGATCAACGTGCGAGTCGTGCGTCACGGGACCACGAATGACACCGTGACGGTGCAGTACGCGACGCTCGAAGGCACTGCGAAAGCGGGCCTCGACTTCACGGCCGTCGCAGGCACTCTAAGCTTCGCACCGGGTGAGACCGAGAAGATCGTGCCGGTTGCGTTGCTGGGTGATGATGTGGCCGAAGGCGACGAGCACTTCCTGTTCACGCTGAGCAACGTGATCACCGACGGTTCTTATCCCGTGCGACTCGGGCATCAGAGCACGGCGTCCATGACCATCGACGATGAAGAAACGCCGATCACGTTGAACTACGCGACGAAGTGGGTCAGCAATGAGGGTAGTGACGTCACCGGTGACGGCTCGGCGGACAAGCCCTGGAAGTCACTGCAGCACGCGGCTGATCAGGCCGGTCCCGGCGACTACGTCATCGTGAAGCCCGGTAACTACTGGGGCTTCCAGGTTTCCAACGACGGCAAGGCTGACGCTCGCATCACGTTCCACGCGATGCCGGGCGTTGTGATTGATGCTCCGAATCCGGAAAACAATCTGGACGGTATCAACCTCGAAGGTGCCGATTATGTGACCGTTGAGGGATTCTCGGTCTCGGACATGCCGCGAGCTGGCTTGCGGTCGGTGCTTAATACCGGCGCAATCATTCGTGACAATGTCAGCGATCACAACGGCTACTGGGGCATTCTGACCGGCTGGAGCTACGACCTGCTGGTTGAGAATAATCATGTCTCACGGTCGCAGGTGGAGCACGGTATCTATATCAGCAATAGCTCGGACGATGCGATCATTCGCAATAACGTCGTCTGGGGTAATAACGACAGCGGTATTCAGTTTAATGCCGATCGCTACCTCGAAGGTGACGGAATTCACTCACGCAATGTCGTCGAAGGCAATGTGATCTACGGCAACGGCGCGGGTGGTGGCGCGGCGATCAATCTGGACGGCTTCCAGGACGGCGTCGTGCAGAACAACTTGCTGTATGACAATCACTCCACAGGCATCGTACTGTATGTCGGCTTCGCTGCTGATGGCTCCAAAAATAATATTGTCACCAATAATACAGTGGTGATGGCTGCAGATGCTCGCTGGGCACTGCTGATGACCGAAGGCAGCGACGGCAACGTTGTGACCAACAACATTCTGCTGAACAAGAACCCGAATCGCGGCAGCATGACCGTTGAGCACAACAGTCTGCCCGCTCATTCGGATAACAACATCGTCCAAAACCTGTTCCAGATGGACGGCGCGAACGGCTCCTTCGCCGCGTGGCAGAACTTCTCGGGCGGGCAAGACACGCATTCGATCGTGATCGATCAGTCGAACGTGGCGAACGCGATCAGCAATCTGTTCGTGAACGCGGCTGGCGGCGACTTCCACTTGAAAGCCAACAGTGCGGCGATTGACGTCGGCGATCCAACCGGAGCACCGGCAACCGACATCTACGGGCACGCTCGGCCAACCGGAGCAGGCGTTGATATCGGAGCCTTTGAAGCAGGCACCTTCCTGCCGGCCGTGCAGTTCGAATGGAACAACGTCATTGGGTACGAGTTCATCGGGATGGCCGAAGTCACGGTGACTCGCACGGGTGATACCGGAGGCGTGTTGCTGGTCGATTGGGCGACAGGTGCTGGATCGGCAGCGGCGGGCAGCGACTACGAAGCGGCCAGTGGCCAGTTCATGTTCCAGCCGGGTGAAACTCGCAAGACGTTCCGCGTGTTTGTGAATGACGATGCGGCGATTGAATCCCCTGAGACCGTGCCGCTGAGCTTGTCCGTCACGGACATCACACTCGGCAGTCCGACAGCGGGAACGGTGATCGCGACTGACGACGCGACGCTGCATGTCATCAGCGATGATGCGTGGCAAACCGGCAAGTTCCAGTTTGATACGAAGTCGGTGACGTTCAACGAGACGGCTGGCACCGCGACGGTGACTGTGCATCGAGTTGGCGGCAGCAGCGGTGCGGCGAGTATCAACTTCGCGACTGATGCGTTCACCCCGCCGAAGCAGGCGACCTGGATCAAGCGTCACACTGACCTGCTCTATCCGACCGATCGCGATACTCCCGCAACGGCCGGACAGGATTACTCGGCAGTGCAGGGTATTTTGAATTTTGCTGACGGCGAGACCGAGAAGACCATCACCATTTCGCTGTTGAATGATGACTGGTACGAAGGCGGAGAAGCCTTCACGGTGAAACTCAGCAATGCCGTTGTGACTGATGCGAATGGTAATTCTCTGACTGGCAACGAGCTGATCGCCAAAAATGGCAGTATCAAGGTTCGCGTGGAAAGTGACGACGCGAAGCTGCCGGGCACGTTCCAATTCGCTGCAGCGAACTACGTGGTGACTGAAGGCACTCCGAGCATCAATGTGACGATCAATCGGCTCAACGGCGGCAACGTCGATGCCAGCGTGCGACTGTATGACACCGGAGCGGGCAACGGTTCCACGACGGCCTCGGCCTGGGCTCCGTCAGACTACGGTTCATTGCCGGCCATCCTGACTTTCGCTCCCGGCGAGCTGTCCAAGACGATCAGCATTCCGATCCTCGACGACAGCAGCACGGAGATGGATGAAGTCTTCTCCATTCAGCTCTACAGCCCGACGAACGATGCCGCCGTTGGTGCAATCGCCAAGACCTTCGTGACGATTCAGGACAACGAGTCCACGTTCTACTTCCGCGGCGCGACGCCTTCGGCTTACTCGTATGAGGCCGTCGAAGGCACCGGCAAGATGCCGATCACCGTCGTGCGACAGGGAGCATTGACGACGGCCGCGTCGGTCACCATCAGCACCAGCGATGGTTCCGCGACCGGTAACGTTGATTATACCCCAATCAACATGACCTTGAATTTCGCACCCGGCGAAGCGTCGAAGGTCATCGAGATCCCGGTGATCAACGACACGCTGATGGAGTCGAAGGAATCGTTCTACGTCAACATGTCGAACGCCATCGGTGCTCAACAGGGTAGCTGGAGCTGGTCTTCTTACATTGTCGATGACGATGCCTCGGCCACGCCCGGCAAGTTTGAACTGAGCAGCCCGACGTACTCGTTCTCGGAAGCGGGTGGCACGCTGAACGTGACGGTGAATCGTGTTGGCGGCAATTCGGGCACGGTGACTGTGCAGTATCAGACGTCGGACGGAGCCAGCGGCTTCTCCGGTGTCACGGCGTACGCGGGTGGCGACTACACATCCAAGAGCGGCACGCTGACGTTCGCTCCCGGTGAGACATCCAAGACCATCAGCATTCCGATCACCAATGATACGTCGGTAGAAGCCAATGAAGTCTTCACGGTGTCACTGAAGAATCCCGCTGGCGGAGCCACTCTGGGCACGGTCGCCAAAGCGGTCGTCACCATTGTGGAAGACGACAGCGCGATCGAGTTCGGGACGTCGAACTATACCGTCAACGAGAATGCCGGGTACGTGACGATCACGCTGGTCCGCAAGGGCAGCACGGTCGGAGCGGCCACGGTCGATCTGAATATCAGCAGCGGTACGGCTGAAGCTGGCAAGGACTTCATCAAGCCTGGCAGCAACAAGGTCACCTTCGCTGACGGCGAGGCGACTGCCACCGTGCAGATTCAGATCATCGACGACCTCTTCAAGGACCCGAACGAGATGTTCTACCTGTCCCTGGCCAACGCGGTTGGTTCCAAGCTGGGTAGCTCGCTCTACGGCAACGTGAAGATCACTGACAACGACTGATCGCGCAACTGGAGAGAAGGTTGCAGAGCCACGGATGAAACACGGATTGAACACGGATAAGGGCTCAGGCTGAGAAGCCTTTGTCCGTGTTTCATCTGGGTTTGATCCGTGGCTCATTTTTTAATCTGGCCTCTGATGCGGATCACAACCGGATTGAAGCAAAGGCGAAAGGTGACGTGGCCCCACACCCCCACCCCCGCGCCCCCCCCCCGGGGCGCGGGGAGCGCTAAAATACACCCCCGGAAGTTGGCCCACCCCAAGCGGCCGACCGGGTTGCACTAAGTTGGAGGCGGTTCCACTTGGCTTGGAAGCTGGGGCGGTCGAAGACTGCGGGGTTCACGACCCCTTTCGGGCGGCGGCCTTGGGCGAGGTCAACCATACCGCGGCAGACGGTGCGGCCGATGTCTCGGAACAGCTCGTCGGTCCAGGCAATCGCGTGCGGAGCCAGCAGGACGTTCTCAAGTCCGGTCAGCGGGTGCGGTGCCGTAATCGGTTCGCCCACGAAGCAGTCCAAAGCTGCTCCGGCGATGCGGCCCGAGACCAGAACTTCCCGCAGGGCGGTTTCTTCGATGATGCCGCCGCGAGCTGTGTTCAAGAGATACGCCGTAGGCTTCATGAGGCTTAACTCGCGAGCCCCAATCAAGTTACGCGTGTGTTCATTGAGCGGGCAGTGGACCGATACGAAATCGGATTCCCGGAGCAGCTCGTCGAGTTCTACCTTCCGGACGCCAGCTTTCGCGGCGGCCTCGGCGTCGACGAACGGATCGAACACGAGCGGCGTTTGCATGCCAAATCCGGACAGCAGGCTGACGACCGCTCGACCGATGCCGCCGAAGCCAATGACGCCCAGCGTTCTTTCCCGAAGTTCGCTGCCCATATACTGGTTACGCTCGTGCCAGCGACCTTCGCGGACCAGTTTGTCCTTCGTTCGAATGTGATGCGTGAGGGCCAGCATCCAGCCGACGGTAGCCTCGGCGACCGAGCGATCGACCGCGCCGACAGCAATGAACAGCACCACGTCCGCCGCCGTGCAGGCCGCGACGTCCACGCTGTCGAAACCGACTCCGAAGCGTCCCACCGTCAGCAGGTTCTCGCTCGCTGACAGGCTGGCGGCGGTCACTTTGGGGGTCAGCACGATCGCGCCGTTCGCCCCGGCGAATTGTTCGGGAGCGATCTCAGGACGGTGTTCGCCAAGGAAATGAGTTGGCAGCGTCCCGTCTGGAGGCAGCACATCGAGCCCAATGTCCCGGTAAACCAGCCCGCCTGCTGAGTTTTTAAAGTCGGCTGTCAGGGCAATTTGGAAAGTTTGGGGCATGGTCTGCTGCTCGTACAAGAGTGAGGCTTCGAAGCGTGGCTCGTACGGTCCAGCGACGTGGGCCACGAGCGTTCAATAGTCTTAAAGAGCTGCATTGAAAAGGCTTACGGCGTCAGGTTGGCGGTTGCGGAGATTGGGCGAACGGCGGCGGCACAATCCGAAAAATCGATACAGGCCGAACAATCGTTACAGCTTAACACACAGCGAGGTCGATAAATCCGGTTGAGTGCATGCTCCGGCGCGAAGATTTGTATTCGCCTGGAGACACGAATGAGTCCTGCATGCTCAAGGATTGACTGATGCGGCTCCATCGTATGTTTGGTCCGTTGCTCGGAGCGCTTGCCAGCCTGGCGAGTGTGGAAACTGTCATGGCTCAGCAGCCGTACTACGGTGCTGGTCCGGGCATGTCTTCTGGGTCGGCGGCAATCGACGGATCGGGCGGATACTACCAGGTTCCGGGGGGTGGTGCTTACCCAAGCTACTACCAGCCCTGGCCCGCGGTCTCTCCGTACGAAATGGACTACGGACAGACTGCGGTTGAGGACGGACTGTGGCAGTACGACGGCTCGTCGGCCTTCAGCACTCCGGCTCAATGGCGTTTCAAGACCGAGTATGTCCGCACCCGCGTTCGCGGAGCCAAGGGCTACGTGGGTTTCGAAGGAGCCAGAACCTACAAGCAGGAAGTGCTGCCCATTTTGCGGGATGCACCGTACAGCTTGACTCAGGTCGCCGATTCCTTTGAGGGCGGCAACGGGTTCCCCGGACAGAACTATTTCGACCCTGTTCGTGGCGGCGAGATTCATCAGCCCGACCTGAACGGAATGCGGTTCACTCTGGACGCGTTGAACCCGGAAGGTTCAGGCCTGGAACTCATAGGTCTGTTCAGTGACGGCGATGGCGGCTTCGATGCCCGCGACTACGTTGTGAACGGGCACCCGCTTGGGAACCTGGTGTATGTTTCGGAGCGCGTTAAGGTTCAGCTCGCCAATGATGATCCTGCGATCCTGAACGCCACGCCGGGTAACATTCCGAATGTGATCCCCTTTGTACCAGTCCGGCAGTCAAGCGCCGGTGGTGGTAACAACCAACAGAACAACAACGCCAACGTCCAATACAACCCGACCGGCGGGTATCAGGATATCAGCCAGGCCCTGGCGATCACCTTGCGTAATCTGCGCGGCATTCCGCTGGATGACGGCACGGTGACAGTTGGCCCCGATGGTCGTTTCATGGGCGGTGCGTCAGCAGTCTACGACTTGAACTTCAAGCTGCACTACGACGTGCAACAGTACGGATTTGGCATGCGCTGGAATACCAACCCCTGGTATAAGACGCGCAGCTTCCGGCTGACTCCCAACGTGGGCGTGCGGTACTTCAATCTGCAGGAAGAGTTCGGTTTCATGGGTCAGCACAGCGGTCTGATTTATGACAACCTGGCGGTGACTGCCGCGGTGAACCCGGCCGTGCTGCTGCATTCATTGCCCAACGGCATTGATGATAACAACGATGGTTTGATTGATCCGGCTGGCCTGATTGAAGGTGGGGCTCAGCAGGGCGGCGGCGGTGGTGGAGCCGGCACAGGGCGATTCATCTATCCGACCGACAATACAGTCTACCCGATCACGTCATGGTTGCGGAACAAAGTCCAATCTGACCTGATTGGTCCTGAAGTGGGCGTGACCTACGCCTGGGGCGGTGAGCTGATGCATATCGGCGGTCGCACCAACGTGTCAGTGATGGCCAACTTTGAGCGGATGAATCTGGCGGGTGACAACATCTTCGTGACGACTCGCCCGTCGAACCTCAACACGCCGTCCACGGCTGATCCCAAACCCAACGACTTCGCCAGCGAAGTGAACAGCAACCACGTGTCGCCGATGCTGGAACAGTCCTTCTTCTTTGACGGCCCGTTCCTGCGGTATGTGCCTGTGGTGCGTCGCTCGTCACTCGCTTACAACGCGAACGTGAGCCTCGGTTACTCGTTCATGGTGATTGGCCAGGTGACTCGACCAGATCAGTCGATCCTGTGGCGCGGTAACCCGTCGCAGAATCTCTACCCGTCGATCAACCCGAACCGGTCGAGCTGGTTCTCGGATTCGTTCAACGTCGGTCTGTCCTGGACGTGGTAATATTCAGTGGAAGGTGCTCGGCCTAATAAGGTCGAGTGCCTTCCGCTCTCGGATCCACCGCGATCATCGTGCCTGGTTCTCGTCCGACGGAGATGTCCGCTCGAGAACTCAACTGCCAGCCATTCACCCACGGTCCCGGTTCTTTGTGTAACCGTTGAGCCAGTGAAGGTGTCTGCGAGCCGCCCATCGTCCGAGCCATGCCCGGCGCGATCTTCAAGCGGAACAATGTCAGTTCGTCATCACTCGTCGCTGTTGATGACTCGCAACTGGCCAGCTCATCCACCGCTCCCACCAGCAGGAGCGCCCGCAATCCACGCCGTCGGGTCAGTACCAACTGGCGGTCGGGTTCAGATTCATTGAGCACATAGCTGAGGTTGTGCAACGGCTTCCCTCGTTGCTGCAGGTCAAAGAGTGCTTGAATGCCGTCGTCACCCAGTTCCAGATCGACAGCGATGCGTTCCGCACCCGGCATCCGAGTGATGACATCGCGAATGAACGCCGCTTCGGTGCGCGCGGTCTGAATACCGACCGAGTCCGTCCACAGAGTCGGCACGAAGACTCCGACGAAGATCAGAAACGCCGCGGCGATCGAGATTCGGGACACCGGGAAGCTGAGCGCCGGCAGATACACGCGGGCATTCGCCAACCAGTTGCGCATGCGTTGCACGCTGGCATCGATCCAGCGTTCGATGCCGACCGCCGCCAGCATGTTCCATGCGCCGACGCTGGCCATCAACGCGGCTCGCGGTTGATCGAGCAACACGACCGCGGCCAATGGTGCGATCAAGGCCTGAATCCACAGCACTCGTTCAAGCGACCGTTTGGAGCCCAGCGCTTCGTGACGTGTGAACCACATACCGACGGGTGCCAGCAGTCCCCACGAGATACTCAGTGTGAAGATCAGTGCCGCGCCGTGAGAGCAGCGAGCCTGCATGCGTGCCGCGCCGAAACCCGACAGCCAGTTCCAGAGCTGGTCAGTATCAAGCCAGACTTCCCACGCTTCGGGCACCTGACTGCAGACGATGAGCGGCCAGGCCATCGCGGACATGAGCACACCGACGATACCCCACAGCCAGAGGTACTCACGCAAGGCGGATTGCAATCGCCCTGAGATCAGAAACGTCGCGGCCGGGATCAGCAGGCTCACGAACAGCACGCTCGGCGGGCAGATCAGTGCCGCCAGCGCGATGCAGGCAAAGAGCTGCACGGTTTCGCGACGGCGGGATGTGAACAGCGAGCGTGGCAGTCGCATACGCATTGGCTCGGAATGCGTCTGAGCGACTTCCGCTCGCAGGAACGCGAACGTCACCAGCATTAGCATCACGGCCGAGAAGATGTCGCTGCGGGCTTCGCCGACGGACTGCACCAGCGACACGGTGGTCATCGTCGTCAGCCCCGTCAGCAAGCCGGCGCGGCGACCGAAGACCAGCGCGGCGTTCTCAGCCGACAACACCGACAGCGCGATCAAGCCGCAGGCACACAAGACACGCGTCGCGGTCAGCACGGTCCCTGCGCCGCAGTAGCTGGCGAAGAACCCGACCAGCCATTGCAGGACCGGAGTCTGGTCCAGCAGAGGTCTGCCGCCGGCACTGGGGATGAGCCAGTCGCCAGCGGGCTGAGTCATCTCGCGGATCGACTGCACCAGAATCACGCCATCAAAACTGACGGCAGGATTGGTGATGGTCGCCAGCAATAAAATCACGGAGCCGAAGCCCACCAGCAGTTGCCGGTCGGCTCGGTCCAGTTGCAGAGAATTCGTCATATTGCATCGGCAGGTGCGCGAGTCCGGGGGCCGCGGTGCGATCAGTCATCGCACGACTCGGGGCGCAAGAAGGTGACGCTCGAAGCTGATCGACCGAGCGCCCGAGGTTGCTCAAAAGGGACTCTGTGAGCGTCCGGAGAACCTTGCAGTGACCGTAGAGACTGCGGGCGGGGCAAGCTTGTCCGGGTATGCCTGACGTGCTGGCTGCGCAAAGAATGCCGGTTCTGGAATTCTGAACGGCGAACAGCAAAATCCTCGAAGGATCTTTCCCGCTGCGGTAACTCTCTCTGCGATGAGCACAATCAACTCACCATTCCCCAGCGTTTCTGGCATCGACTGGACGGCCGAATTGCAACGGCACGGACGGTGGTTGCGAGGCGTTCTGCTGGCTCGATCCCGAGACCGGCAGGCCGTTGAGGAACTGTTGCAGACTGTGTCCATCGCCGTGTTGCAACAGCAGCATGGACTGAGAGATACGCAACGCATCGCGCCGTGGCTGTACCGCATTGCGGTGCGCATCGCGTTGCTACATCGACGTCGGCTGGGTCGGCAGCGTCGCCTGCAGACTCTGGCTGCCGATCGATGTCGAATTATCGAACAGGACGCCGCGACTGATCCGCTGGATTGGTTGTTGGCCGTCGAACGCAATCAACTCATTCGTCGAGCGTTGGCCACGTTGCCGGGCAAGGAAGCCGAACTGCTGGTTTTGAAATACACGGAGGACTGGAGTTATCGCGAACTGGCTTGCCATCTGGGCATTACAGAAGTCGCGGTCGAATCACGACTGACACGGGCACGCAGCAGATTGCGCGAGAAGTTGTCGCGCTCATTGGTTGACGAACCATGCACTCCGCTGGGCTGCCGGTAACCGCGACTTTCACGAGATCGAACTATGCACGACTTACGCTTGCAACAAACAGACATCGACCGGCTGGTGGATGATGAACTGGATGAAGGCGAACGGAATCAGCTCCTGACTCAGATTGAGTCAACAGATGCGTGGCGTCAGGTGGCGCTCACGTTTCTGGAAGCTCAAGCCCTGCGGCGCGGCTTTCGTGAGATGTGTGTGCCGGCGGCCAGCGGCGTTGATATCGAATCAACCGATCGAGTTGCGGGATTGGCAACAATCGAACCCGCAGTACCGGTAGCAACACAATCAGAGAATGCGTCGCTCGGATCACGACGGCTGCGTCATGCGGGCATCGTCGCAGCCGCTGCGGTGGTTGCGGTCGCCGCGGTGCTGTGGTCGCGGCAAATCGATCAACCGATTCGCCAGCCGGACATGACAAGCAAGTCGCATTTGCCTCAACCAGATGTGACTGCCAATTCACGCAACGCTGTGGATCAGGCGAACGATCTGCCACCGTCGGTGCAGTTCGTCGTCAATGATGGACATTCAGATTTTCCGCGTGTGCTTGAACTACCTATTCAATCGCAGGCGGATGTCATGAACTCGTGGGAACCTCGGTCGGCGTTGTCGGATGATGTGTATCAATGGCTCAACGCTTCGGGTCACGAGGTTGAAGAGGCATCCAGTCTGGTGCCCGTCACGTTGCCGAACGGTCGGCACGTGGTCTTTCCAGTGAATCAGGTCCGCGTGAATTATCGCGGTCCCAAATGGCATCAATAGAACAAGGAGAGTGAACCATGAAATGGACGCGTTTGTTGTTGTGTACCGGAATCCTGTGCTCCACTTCGATCATCAGCTTTGCGGATGATCCGGCAGTGCGTGCCACGCAGGTCTACACGCTGCCCCAGCAGGCCGGAGTGCTGGTGATCGACAAGCAACCGTTCGATCTCGGCAAGTACTGGATCGGCGTGTCTGTGTCGGAAGTGTCCGACACGCTGCGTGAGCATCTGCCTCTGACAGACGGGATGGGAGTGGTGGCCTCGGAACTGGTCGACAAAGGACCGGCGAAGGCCGCGGGGATTGAGAAGCACGACGTCCTGCTGAAGGCCGGGGACGCACCGCTGAGGTCTGCGAAGGACCTCGTCGATGCCGTCAACAAGGCTGAGTCCAAGGATCTGTCGATTGAACTGATCCATAAGGGGCAAAAGAAGACCATCACGGTCAAGCCCGCCGAGCGACCGGCCGAAGCGCGACAGCCTGTGGAAGCACGACTGCCTGCCCAACTGCCGCCGCATCTGCATCAGCGAATTATCAACTCTTATACGCCTAATGGCCAGGCGCTGGTCTTCCTGCAGCCGGGTTTCCCGGTCGGCGCACCTCCGATGCAGGATGCCCCGCTGCCTCCGGGCGTCTCGGTATCCGTCACGAGGACCAATCATGATCCGGCCAAGATCACCGTGAAGCGTGACAAGGATTCCTGGGAGATCCTCGAGACGGAACTGGACAAGCTACCGGCGGACCTGCGGCCGCACGTGGAAGCCATGCTGCATCGCACTCCCGGCAAGGTTACCTGGACTCCAGCCCCGGTTGGGGCCCCCCCAGCTCCCGGCAAGGGCAATTGGATACCAGCTCCCGTCGTGACTCCCCCAGCCCCCGGCTTTGCTCCGGGTCAGGTGCGAGTCCGTACCGTCCAGCCGGAACGCCAGGAAGAAGATGCTCCCGTCCGTAAACGCGACCTGATTGAACTCGAGCAGAAGCTGAAGGACCTCAGCCAGAAGCTCGACGAACTCAACAAGAAAAACTGAAGGCGGGCGATCAGCCGAGATCCTTCAGTCCATCAAACAGAACAGGCGGCCGACACTGCGAAGTGCTGGCCGCCTGTTTGCTTTTGATCGATAGGAACTGCCGACCTTTTTATACGGATTCCAGAAATTAAGTGCGCGTAACGGATACAGCCGTGGCGAGTA
>CAYLTY010000192.1:0-16728 GCA_964386705.1 uncultured Planctomycetaceae bacterium | reverse complement strand
ACCGAACGAGGAATAACCGGGCCGACGGTGCGCCGAGGCGTACGCAGCCCCAGCGGAGACTCCTGTCTGGGGCTGCTCTTATTCTTGTCGAATCCCAGGCTCGGACACCGGAGCAATGCGTCGAAAAATCCCGGGGGTCCGGGAGCAGCGTCCCCTGGCTGCGGTGGTATCATCGACCGGTCTATTTCAGCCGAGTGGGGATAGATAAAACACATCTCGCTGGGGCGGCGCTTGCGCAGCCCTATTCCTGGTTGCTTCACTTCCGTTTACGAGTCCGCGTTGACGCTACTTTCCCAGCAGACGCTGGCTGATGCAGATCCTGCACGAACTTGGCGAGCTTCAGCTTGCCCAGCATGCGTTGTTCGCCAGCGGGTAATTCTGCCGGAGATGGTGTCGAGGGAAGTCCGGCCAACTGATAAACGGCTCCGAGCCCTCTTTGGGCGCTGGCTCGCAGTGCTGGTTTCTGAGCACGCTGCTCCACCGGTACCTACTTGTCACGGAACTCGGTGAACTTCTCAGCCATTCGTTCCGGGCGGGCATACCGGTAAGGTTCATTGTGCTTGAGCATCAGGAGATTTTCCACTCACGCATCGAGTTCAAGGCTACTGGGACAAAGCCAACACTGAGATTGATCTGGTGGCGGTCAATGAATCGACCGAGCGGATTCGCTTTGGGTCGTGCAAGCGTTCTCCGAAGAGGCTGCTGTCCGACGTGAATAACTTCAAGCAACACGTGGACCGCTTTCTCCAAGCAACGCCGCAGTATCAGAGTTGGGCAAAAGAGTATGTGGGCATTGTGCCGACTCTGGATGCTGAGCAACGAGCCATACTGACCGCTCACGATGTCATGCCTCAGGATTTGAACGACCTCACAACTGGCCTGAGTTAGAACCCAGCTGCCAGGTGGTCAGTCTGTGGCCGAGTCGCAGTCAACAGGTATCGCAATGGCACAAACACGATCATCTGAATCGTCGGCGAAAAGTTGGTTCGTCTACATCTTGCGCTGCGCCGACGGTTCGCTTTACACGGGCATCAGCAACGACGTGTCTCGTCGACTGGCTCAACACAATGCGGGGAAAGCATCACGTTACACTCGCAGTCGCATACCCGTTGAGTTGGTCTATCAAGAACCTCAAGACAGTCGAAGCTTGGCCTTGAAGCGAGAATTGGCCATCAAGGCTCTCTCCCGCTCACAGAAGGAGACTCTGGTTCGAGCTTGGTACTCCCAGAATGATGCAGCATGGGCGCCGGAAGAGCTGCACAGGTGATGGCATCTGCTTCTTGACTGCTTGATTGATTGATACAGTCGATCGTGTTCAGGCCAACGGCGCTGAGGCTGTCGGTCTACTTGCAACAGACCATCTTCGGGCGACTGACGTTTGGAAGTCTGTGCGATACTACAACGCGCACCGATCCCGCATGGAGCGCGAGCACCTGCCCCTGTTCGCGTAGAGCCAGATGAAGCGGTGAAGTTCAAGGGGGAGTCGGTGAAGATCAAGTCGTATGTGGGTGAGCTAGTGCCGTCATTTAAACGAAGAGTTGCGTGAAGGTCATGGCCTGCAACCATTCCGTGCCTTCCGACTCGGCGCCCGTTTTCTTGCAGAAGTTCCATGCTTGAGGCTGCCTGAAGTGAATGGGTGCACGAGCAACGGACGCGCCAGGGATGCCAAACTGCCGTTCAAACCTGACGTCATCGAATATCTGCAATTCCGCTAGAACTGCGTCAGCCATTGGTTCGCATGTGACCTCGTCGCATCTGCGATGCCGTCCTTGGAAAGGGCGGAACCCCACATCCCTCATGTGCCCCGCCCGCTCACAAGTTCGCGAAATGAGAGTCATGTGGCCTGCATCTGTTGGCGAATTTCGCCGAATCTCACAGGGAGCCGGTTGAAACGCTTGTCTTGCAGTTTGTGCCATCGTCATCCTCGGCGGCCGCGCGATCCTGCGCGGTCGATTCTTTTGGCGACATAGGACTGCATCCATGCGTATGAGCGACTGGATTGATGGCATTATCGACCGGCTTCATGGCACGACATTTCATTCTCGCCGCTCGCGACTCCGCCGATCGGTGGAACTGCTTGAAGACCGCGTCGTGCTTAGCGCAGTGAACGCCTCAAACACGCTTGCTGTGCCGCAATGGTTTGAGCACGTCGCGACGAATCAAGCGCCGGGATCAGTTCCGCTAGGGGGCCAATCAGCGGGATCGGCCAGTTCCGCGGGACCGAGCTATCAGCGCGAGTTCTTAGTGCGGTTGACTCCTGAGGCAACGGCTCATGCAGGCTCGGTGAGCGGGGCACAGGCGTTGCTGGCCAATAGCAATGTCTCGCTGACGGTAGTGGCGGGCCTGGGATTGCCGGGACAGTTGCTGGTGACCACAACTGAGCGTGATACCGTCAAAGTGGTCAATGCGCTGCAAGCCAATCCTAACGTTGCCCACTTCGAAGAAGACTATTCGGTTGGGGCCTCAGGCCAAGTTTTCCCGAACGAGCAAACTCAATCGCAACTCTTCCAGAAGCAATACGGCTTGCACAACACGGGGCAGGACGGCGGCGTTGTTGACGCCGATATCGACGCCCCTGAGGCCTGGTCAACGACGACAGGCAGCGCGCAAGTTGTCGTTTCGGTAATTGACTCCGGCGTCGACTTCACGCATCCGGATCTCTACCTCAACATCTGGTTGAATCAGGCCGAAATCCCCGCCTTGCTACGCGCGCAGCTCACCGATACCAACGCCGACGGCAGCATCACGTTTAGTGATTTGAACGCGGCGGCTAATGCGTCTTTTGTACGCGATCTGAACCAGACGGCTTACATTGACGCTGGCGACTTGTTGGACGACCCACTGTGGTCGGACGGAGTCGATAGCGATAGCAATGGCTTTGAAGACGATCTCGTCGGTTGGGATTTTCGCGGGGATGACAATCGGCCTTTCGATGAGCATCGACACGGCACACATGTGGCGGGCATTCTTGGGGCGACGGGCAACAACGGTGTCGGGGTCGTTGGCGTAAACTGGACAACGTCCATTATGCCCCTGAGATTTCTTGATCAGAACAACAGTGGCGACGTGTCAGATGCTATCGAAGCTATCAACTACACCACGATGATGCGCACGCGGGGGACATCGCCTGTCAACATTCGCGTCAGCAACAACAGTTGGGGCTCATCAACCGTACTTAGCCAGAATCTCTTTGACGCCGTCGATGGGAACCGCGCCGCGGATATCTTATTCGTCGCAGCCGCAGGTAATGGAGACGTGCTAGGTCGCGGCATCGATAACGACCAGCAGCCCTTCTATCCCGCTAATCTTGATCTGCCAAACGTGATCAGTGTGGGCGCGTTCGGACCAGATGGCGCACTGGCTAGATTCAGTAACTTCGGAGATCAAAGTGTTGATATCTCCGCGCCCGGGGTGGGCATCGTCAGCACCGAGCCAGGCGGGCTCTATAGCTCCCGGAACGGTACAAGTATGGCGACGCCGTTTGTCACGGGGACTGCCGCGCTTATTTTGAGCACTTCATCGCACGCAAATGCGACGGCTATCGAAGTTCGTGACGCGATCATGGCAGGCGCAGAAGTGAGTTCGTCGCTGTCTGAACGGATTGCCGGGTCGCGTCGGTTGAACGCTCAGGGCGCCTTGACCGCTCCAACATTTGCGCCCAACCCTGTGCTAACAAGCATAAGTCCCATCACTACAATGGGTGGTACGCAGGTCAGTCTGGTCGTGACATATACCGACGATGAGGGAATTGATCTCGGTTCGATTGACGCATCCGATCTTGAGATTGCTCGGCAAGGCTTCTCTGCCACACGCCTGACTCCAACCTCCGTAACGATCGGTGGCACTCCGCTAAGCCGCACGGTGACCTACGTCGTTCCGGCGCTCGGCGGCACATGGGATGGAACAGACAACGGCACTTATACAGTCACAGTCGGTTCACAAGCCGTGGCCGATACAAATGGCGTTCGTAACGGCGCGCGAAAGCTGGGTAGCTTTTCGGTCTCTATTGCTGATGCGAGCGTCTTCTTCGTTAACACGACGCTCGACACCGTTGACGCGAATTTAAATGACGGTGTGCCGGCTGACTCGCAAGGACGAATTTCGTTGCGGGCGGCAGTGATGCAGGCCAATCGTGCTCAGACTCCGACGTCAATCGTTATTCCTGATGGCGTCTACTCATTGACCCGTCCGGGACAAAATGAAGATTCGGCGGCCACTGGTGACTTGGATTTGACCTCGGGGTCGAAGATCACGTTCATGGGTGGTGGACAATTTGAGACACGTATCGATGCGCAGCGTTTGGATCGCGTATTCGATGTCCGTGCGGGTGCAACCGCAGTTCTTAAAGGTCTGTCTATTCAAAATGGCAACGCGCCACGTGGAGGCGGGATTACCAATTCCGGAACTCTCACCGTGGATTCCGTGCTGGTGTCGTCTAATACTGCGGAAACGTCGGGCGGTGGTATTTACAGCGATGCGCCGCTCACGTTGTTGAACAGCAGCTTGGAGAATAATCAGTCGACTTCAAGGTTCTTCGGCTTGGGAGGCGGCGGACTAGGGATTGTTGGCAACGCCACCAATCCGTCCAACAGCCTGACGGCAATTCATCACAGCTCTATTGTGAACAATGTCTCCGCCGACGGTGGCGGCGGCATCTTTGCACTAGATGCTGCAGTGGTGGTGACCCAATCGACCATCTCCGGCAACGTCGCACAGCGTGGGAGTGGTGGCGGACTCTTGCTGCGGACCTCCACTCTCACCGTGCCGTCAGTTTTGGCGAATTCCACACTCGCCGACAACGATGCCCTATCGGGAAGTGGAGGTGGCTTGACAGTGGAAGCTGCCGCCGCGCCCTTGACCATCTACAACAGTATTATTGCCGCGAATCAGGCGAGTATTTCCGCCGATGTGGAAGGACTCATTCTATCGGACGGCACGAATCTCATTGGACAACCAAGTCAATCACTGTCGGCGTGGAGAACATTACTGCCGAGTTCGACGGACTTTGATCAAATCGGCACACGCCAGCATCCGTTAGATCCCATGTTGGCGCCGCTCCGTCGAGTCGATGGGCAACTGGTTCATACTCTCTTGGCTGGCAGTCCCGCATTGAATAATGAGGTCAGCGGGATTCGAGGAACCGCAACTGTTCTCAACAGCACGGATAACGCCACTCTGAATCCTGGCGCGTTTGCTGTCGGCGATGACTACCTCTACTCGACCACCGATTTGTCAAAGATGTTTCTGGGACGTACGAGCCATCCAGGAAACGACCTCGGCGAAATTGGTTCGAGCGATCTGAACGGAGATGGCTTCGTCGACGTGGTCGTGGCTGACTTCGGGACGATCAGCTTTTCAATTGATCCCGAAGAGGACGACGACACGGTGCAAGTGCTGTTTGGAATCGGCGATGGGCTGTTCCAAGACCCGGTCAGCTACAGCGTCACGCAGGCTCAGACCTTGACTTTGGCCGATCTCACAGGTGACGGCCGGGACGACATCGTTGTTACGGGGCGGAGGTCGTTAAAAGTCCTGGTCAATAATGGCAATGGATCATTCCGAGCCCCTCTGGAATACTCGGTATTTGACGCACGCGACATCGTGATCGGCGACATGAATGCAGACGGAAAGAACGATGTGGTGATCGCGGAAGGTGGCGGAAATTCCGTCAGCGTGCTTCTGGGCAACGGTGATGGAACCCTCCACTTCGCCAGCCGTTCGCAAGTTGGCGATCTCGCAGTTTCGGTGGCAATCGGTGACCTCAATCGTGACGGTCGTCCCGACGTAGTAGCAGCGACTAGCTTTGACGATGGCCTGAGCGTGCTCTTGGGGAACGGCAATGGCACGCTGCAACCTGCATTCAACTATGTCGTGGGCAACGCCCCAAATTCAGTGGTCCTCGCGGATGTGAACGGCGATCTTCGGTCAGACGCCATCGTTACCAGCACCTCTGATAGTATTGTGAGTGTGCTGATCGCCAATGCTGATGGAACGCTTCAACCTCGAGTCAATTACTCGGTAGAGACTTGGGTGACCCTTTGTGTGAGCGATGTCAACGGAGACGGTCGAAAAGATATTCTGGTCGAAGATGTCTTTGATGGGTTCAACGTCCTGTTGGGAAATAGCAACGGCACATTTCAGAGCGCTATCCGGACCAAGATCGGCCTTTCAGGCAGAATGACCGTAAACGATTTTGACAAAGACGGACGCGCGGATGTGGCCATCGCCAATGAATTCGACAGCACAATTAGGATCATTTCTGGCAATGCCAATGGTACATTCCAACAAGCGCCCTCTGATCTCCGGTTTTCAACGGGGATCAATTCCACACCCAGTTCCGTCGCCTTTTCTGATTTCAATAGGGACGGCCGAGACGACCTTGTGGTGGCGGATCCTGCGGGAAGTACCATCAAATTACTGCTTGGCAGCACGAGCCAGACACTGCAGTCCGCAGTCAACTATTCGGTTGCAACCGGCCCGACGTCTTTGGCGGTGGGGGATCTCGACCGCGACGGCTTCGACGATCTCGTTGTGGCCAGCTCGACAGGTCTCTCTGTCAGTGTCCTGCTTGGAAACGGAAATGGCACCTTCGATCTGGCGGTCAACTATTCAGTCGGAAAATCCGCCGTCTTCGTCGCGCTGGGAGATCTAAACGGCGACGGACGCCTGGATGTTGTTACCGCAAATTCGTTCACAACGGACACTATCAGCGTACTGCTTGGAAATGGGAATGGTACGCTGCAAGCCGCAACAGCCTATGACGCTGGAAATAATCCCGTCGCCGTAGCACTCAAAGACTTGAATGGCGACGGACGAGACGATGTGGTCGTCGCCATCCGTGACGATAGCAACGTGGGAGTGCTGCGCAGCAATGCGAATGGGACGCTGCAGGCGATGCAAACCTATCCGGTCGATCGATCACCTGCCACCATTGTGCTGGCAGATCTGGATCAAGACGGCGATGCCGAAATTATAGTAGCTAGCGAGGGCGATGGCACAGTTAATACCATGGCTGGGAATGGGGATGGTACGTTTCGAAGTGCCGTCAGCTACAAGGTCGGTCGCAGTAGTTCCGCCTTAGTAATCAGGGACGTGGATCACGATAGCCACCTTGATGCCGTGGTGGCAAACGGCTCACTCAGTAATTCAGTGAGTGTGTTACTAGGCACCGGTGACGGCACGCTTCTGCAGCCATTCCAATACGCGGTAGGAACCTTTCCTACCTCAGTGGCTCTGGGTGACCCGAATGGTGACGGAATTATTGATGTTGCCACCGCGAATCGTTCGGAAGCAACCGTGGGGGTGTTAGTCGGGCAACCGACGACCACGTTGTTCCGAAGAAGCGAAGCCTCAACCAGTCAAATAGCGAGCGTCCGAAATGCCCCTTATGGATTCACTCAGCATGGCGATGATACATACTTCTTCTTAGGTGGAATCGGCGGTGACGCCGTCGAACTGTGGGCTTCGACTCCCGTCACAGGATTCACTCGACGAATCGTGTCTTATCTTCCGCAGTCGAGCGAGGATTTGCCGAAGAGTTCCACATCTGTAGGGCCACGTTTTCTCTTTCAGTCCGACAGTGCTGTTCGCGAATATAACGCGACAACCGGAGTTCTCAGAACATTGACGGTAAGCACGGGCCAATTTGAATTTCAAGCAATTGTCGCGCCCGCGACGACGCTGAGGTCACCTCGCGATGTGCAGATTGGCGACCTGAATGGTGACGGCAGAGGCGACTTGGTTGTTTCGTCGGACTTTAATTCGGCGGGGTCGATCAACGTCCTGTTGTCAAATAGCAATGGAACGCTGCAGCCTGGCCAGAGCATCTCCGTAACGGGTACCCAGCCCAGGTTGGAGTTGGTCGACTTAAACTTAGATGGCAAACTGGACGCCGTCATCGAGCTCTCAACTCAAATCGGCGTTCTACTCGGCAACGGCAACGGAACTTTTCAAGCGCCCGTTTACTACACCGTTGGAAGCGTTCCTGTGGGAGTCACAGTGAGCGACCTTAACCGTGATGGCAAACTGGATGTCGCCGTTGCACACCGAAACGACTCGTTTGTTACGGTCCTGCTCGGTATGGGTAACGGCACTCTCCAGTCCGGCATTAACTATCCGGCCGGTCCTTTTGCACAAGGGATGGTCTCAGCGGATTTGAACGGCGATGGTAATCTTGACCTTGCAGTTGCCGGTGCGGTAACCGATCAGGTCCACATTTTACTTAATAACGGCAACGGGACATTCAGCGGGCCTCGAAGCTTCCGTGTGGGTGGCACCGATGACGTGACGGACATCGCAACTAACGATCTCAATAGAGATGGTCGCGCTGATTTGGTCGTCGTTGCAGACGACACGCATGGCGTCAGTGTGTTACTGGGTAATGGAGACGGCAGTCTTCAAGCAGCCGTCACTTATCCATTGGGAGCGTTCCCGATCAGACTAGAACTCACTGATCTAGATGGCGACAGTCTTGCGGATCTTGCGGTCGCGGACACAATCGATGGCACCGTTAGTTATTTGCGCGGCAACGGCGATGGCACATTTCAATCCGCAGTGACCTATGCAGTGGGACAGAAGCCATCCTATTTGGCCACGGGTGATATCAATGGCGATGGCCGGAAGGATGTGGTCGTTACGGGATTTGATCGAGAAACGATTGCCGTCCTGTATGGTCAGCAAACGCCCCAACGCCCTGAATCCGTGATAGCGATTGGCAGTCGAGTATTTGCGGCGTCGGACGGCGACATTCTGGAGTATCCGGCAAATGGCAGCGCTGCGGTTCGATTTTCAATTCCAACGGTATCAGGACGCTATGGAACCTATCGGCGTTCAGAGTATCATGTCTTGCAAATTGGTCAATTCGAAGGTCAATTACTGGCGCTCGTTCAATTAACGAACCGCACAGGACATCCCGGCGAGGTTGAGCTGTTGCTGATTAACCCCGTTGCGGGGTCCGCGACAAGTTTGTTGCAGCAAAGCACTCTTAGGATTCATGCGACGGCCGACAGCCTGTTGGTAGCGAAGGGCCAGAGTATCTACCTTGCTGGCGAAGTTCTCGGAAGCGGGCTCGGGGCGGAATTGCTGGTATTCGATCGTCAGAACGGACTGCGTTTCCTGGTGGACGTGCTTCCCGGCGCTGAGAGTTCCCAGATTCAGGACCTGATTTCTGACGGGGATACTCTGTATTTCACGGCACTGGCGAGTCACACGGCGGCCGGCGCGACAGATCCAGAGCTTCGTCGCGAACTCTTCGTGTTTGACTTTGCTACGAATCATGTCCTGCCCGTCCGTGCTGGGCAGCAAGTCACTAATACTCCCATCGCAATTGATCAGCGCGTGCTGTTTCATAGTCGTCGTACTACCTCTGGGCCGGACTTATTATGGTCGTTTGACGTCAACCCAACCGCCGTCCCGGACATTGGATCAATCGAAGTTCTGAACGGGTCGATTTCCGGGGTCACATTCTTCGACGCGAACGGCAACGGTCGTCGAGATGACGGTGAAGCCGGACGGACCGGCGTCATTGTGTTTGAGGACGCGAACGCCAATGGAGTTCGTGAATCATTCGAACCATTTGTCGTATCGCGCGCGGATGATCCCGCGACGACCGACGATGAGGCTGGAGAGTTCTCGTTTTCCTCCGTAGCGTCGGGCCTTCACTCGTTAAGAGAAGAACTCGCCGAGGGGTTCGTGCCTACGACGCCGAGAACCATTCTGCCTTCGGCGCCCGCGCTGACAGCGTTGGCCACGACCAGTAGTCCTGTCGCAAGTCCTCGCTTGGGATTGCCCTCGGTGGTTGGCGGTAACGTCGTCTACGTAAATCGAACGACGGGTGAGCTGATCTTGCGGACGGCGGATGGAACCGAAACGAAGTTAGTCACGCTGCAGTCATCACTCTCTGGCCAATCTTCCCCAATTCAATCGTTGGGACCGAGTCATGGACAAGACGGGCGCAACATCGCGCTGACGGTCACACTGTCCAACGGTCGCGAATTGGTTCTCACAGCGGACACGAACGGCCGCCTGGAAGTCGTTGCGCAAACCGGAGCTTCGATCCTTGCCTCACCCCCCGGCGCTACTCCGGTTAACACTACGCTGGCGGATATCGAAGATCTGCGAAATCGAGGATTCGATTCGATAAGTATCTCCGGCGAAGCCGTTGGATTCCTGGCCCGAACCAGCAGTGGATCACAGCGGTATTATTTGGGTGAAGACGCCCGCTTCGCGGAGTTCCAGCATGCTCAAGTCTTGTTAGATGGAGACAGCGAAGTTTTTGTCGAACGGGTGGTGGAGGGCACTGGAGCAGTGCTATCGGGTGAGGACTTGTTTATATCGAAGTCCGTTCTCGACGCGCGATTGGGAGCGAACACTGGGTGGCGAATCACAACTCGCTCCGGTGGCCAGATCCTACCGCTAGCGTTCTTCGATCGCATATTTGATGTCTCTGTTGCAGGACAGACAGCGATCTTCCGCGCAACGACCAGCGATGGGCGTGAGGGACTCTACCGGTCGAGCATCTCCGAAGGTGCTACACTCGTCGTTGAGGCGGCTCCTAACCCCACCGGAAACGCCGGATTCACAGTCACGCGTATTGGTTCGATCGCGAATAACGAGACGTCTCCGAGCCTCGCGTTTGATGGTGAGAATTTTGTCTTCCTGGGAGGACAAATCGCGCTGCTGGGTGTAATCGACGGTGAATTGCGAACCATTGTGGACTCGAACACGAACTTTGGCGGTCGAACACTCGCTGACTTGTCGATCAGTCATCAAGCCCTCAGCGGAAATCAGATTGCGTTTCTCGCTAAGTTTACTGATGGATCCGAGTCGATCTATCGAGCCGTCTTGCCGGCACAAGCCGTGACTTCAGTCAATGTCCGGGCGGGAATAGACACTTCTGACGTTGTCTTTGGTTCAACGGCGAAGCCGGGTTCGATCCGTGGTGTCTCTTTCACCGACGCCAACTTCAACGGGACACTCGACCTCGGGGAGTCAATAAATGCTGGTCGGACAGTTTACCTCGACGAGAACTTGAATGGTGCTGTGGACCCTGCGGAACGCCAATCGGTCACTAATTCGAAGGGTGAGTTCTCGTTTGCGAATCTGCCCGCCGAAACGACGTATGTCGTGCGCGAAGTACTCAGTGATACGCTAGCTTCAACGACTCAGCGCACGCTTACGGAAGCCACAATCCGCTTGAACGCGTCGGCTGTCGTCACCGTGACTGTCGGCAGTGTTCTTGCTTCCGCGCTCGGAGAGTCCACGAATGGCCAAGTGAGTGGCATGGTGTTCGACGACCAAGACGGTGATGGAATTCGGGACGTCGGCGAGGCGGGACGTGCAGGCATCACGGTGTTTGTCGATGAGAACGGGGATCGCATACTCAACGGAGGCGAACGGTCGGCAGTGACGGGGGTGGGGGGCACTTATACGCTGGATTTGTTGCGTGGCAATCGACAGGCCGTACGGGTGTTGATTCCGGCGGGAGTTAAGCAGCTCAATCCTTTGGGCAATGCGTTCCTGAAGATCAACGTGCAGACAACCGATTCGCCCGTGGAAGTGACCGCGGGAGATCTCGATCGCGATGGCGATGATGACTTAATTGCATCAACCGACTTTGCCGACGAAGTGCAGATCTTCATCAATGCTGGCAATGGCGTCTTTGGTGCCGCGACACGAGTTAGCATTCCCAGCGGCCCGGGGTCGCTCGCTATTGGTAAGTTTCGCGGTAGCAATCAGGCGCCGGGTATCGTTGTGGGGCACCGCGTTTCCAACAATGTCACCGTGCTGACTCGCCAAGCGAATGGCTCATTCACCACCCAAAGCTTGGTCAGTCCGGCGCACACGGCGATGGGTCAACCGCTAGCGGCGTTGGGGAGTGCTCCCTACTTTGTCACGACAGGTGATTTCGACGGCGATGGAGACGACGACATTGCCGTCGCCTCGCAGAACGCTCTGCCGAATGGCGGTGCCGTGGTCACATTCTTGAGCGATGGGGCTGGTGGATTCGCGCGCGAGCAGATTCTGACACTGCCGCTTGTTAGTGCCAATTCCCCCACATCCATCACGGCTGCACGAGTGGATGGCGACGCACGTGTCGATTTGGTGGTCGCGAACCTGGCGTCGAACAACGTGACCATCTTGAGCAATACAGGGACTGCAGGAGTTGGCCGTTATAGTATCTCTTCGAATCTGTCAGTGAGCGGGCAAGTACCGACAAACGTGCGGATTGGCGACCTCAATGGCGACGGCCGCATGGACATCGCCACGACCAACCTGGGCTCGAATAATATCAGCGTGCTATTTGCACGCGTAAATGGAAGCTTTGACCCGGCGGTCCTGCTGAATACGGGGCGCGGGCCGGCAGACCTCGAGCTAATTGACATTGATCGCAACGGCAGCCTCGACATTGTGTTTACGAACTCAGACGCGACGAATCGCTTCGGCATTTTGCGGAATCGTGGCGCGGGTCTGTTTCAAGCTGCCGAAACATCGGGCTTGGCGACGCTGCCTGATGGGACGTTGGCATTCTCGCTGGCAGTCGGTCAGTTCGACGACGACAACGGCGATGGTGTCGTAAGCTCTCTCGATGTCCCCGATGTGGCCGTTTCCAATCGACGCGATGGCAGTGTCGGGAGCGCTTCAGGCGGTGTGACTATCGGACGAAATTCCATAGTCTCTGGTGCACTCAACGTCGAACTCACGGCAGCGATGCGCACAGCGACGGGACTGGACTTCGCGTTACGAGCGTTCAATCAATTGCCGACGTTGAACGCGATCTCGAATCCCGCTCCGATTGATGAAGACGCTGTCCAGCAATTTGTCGCACTGAGCGGTATCAGCGATGGTGGTGATCCAGTTGCACAGACGGTGCGGATCACGGCAGTTTCCAGCGCACAGAGCCTGTTTTCGCAACTCAGTGTAGGCGCGCCTTCCAGCGGCAACAGCACGTTGACGTTCAAACCCGCACTGAACAAGAACGGTACCGCCACTATTACAGTGACCGTGCGTGACGCCGGGCTCGATCAAACATTAGACACCGCTGACGATGGTCTCTCGACGCGTACCTTCAATGTGACCGTGCGCCCCGTGAATGACTTGCCGGTGGCCATGAACGACTCCAGCGGCGCTAGCTCAGGAACCACTGTGATCGAAGTGGATGTCATCACCAACGATGACGCGGCGAATCCCGATTCCCAAGAGACGCTGCGAGTGCTAGCTGTTCTTCCACCCGCAGCAGGAGGCACGGTCTCGATTCTGCCGGATAAGCGTCGCGTGCGTTTCACGCCGCCTGTCGGAGCCACCGGACAGCACGTGCTGCACTATGTAATGAGCGATGGCAATGAGACTGCTGAAGCAGATCTGACCATCTCCATCGGCACTGTTGAGGTGCTGGTCACCGCGGGCAATGACAACATCGCGGTGCAATCCGTTTCAGGCGTAGTGCGAATCTTGAGAAATGGCGTCATCGACAACGCTGCTAGCGGCGCGAGTTCGGCACTGGTATCGAAAGTGAGTGTGACAGGTGGTACCGGCTCGAATCAAATCGATCTGAGCGGTGTCACTCGCGCAGAGTTTTCGCTTTCCAGCGGTGTCACCGTCAGCGCTGATGGTGGTAGCGGCGACGACACGCTGATCGGTTCAGAGTTCAACGATTCACTCAGCGGCGGCGCCGGCGATGATCAGCTCACTGGTGGAGTTGGTGCCGACACGCTCGATGGTAGTACGGGCACCGGAGACATGCTCACAGAAACGTCCAATGGAACTCTGACACTGACGTCGACGAAGTTCAGCATCGCCATCGGTACCGTTACTGAGACGAACACGCTCAGTAACTTCGAACGTGCCAATATCAGCGGTAGCACCAGCGCTAACAAGATCGACTTGGGCGGCTTCACCGTTGGAATCACCACTACGATCAATGGCGGTGGCGGCAATGACACGATTATCGGTTCGCCGGGAGCGGACATGATCTTCACGCTCGCGGGAGCCGATTCGATCAACGGCTTAGGCGGCGCGGATATCATTTCAGCAGGTAATGGCAACGACACAATCAGTGGCGGTGACGGCAACGACAATCTCAATGGTCAGAACGGCAACGACGTTGTTTCGGGAGATGCCGGCGCCGATGTGCTAGTCGGGGGCGCGGGGGTTGATACCTTGAACGGTGGCTCGGATAACGACTTTCTCAGCGGCCAAACTGAGGCAGGTCTGCTCAATGGCGGCGATGGAAACGACGTTCTCCAAGGCAACAACGCCAATGATACGCTCAATGGAGATGCCGGCAACGATCGGCTGCTCGGGCTGCAAGGTGATGACGCGATGGCCGGCGGTGACGGCAACGACACGCTCTTCGGTAGCTTCGGCAATGACACGCTGATCGGGGGCGGCGGTGCGGACGACCTGCGCGGCGAAGCCGGAAACGACTCGCTCGATGGTGGTGCAGAAACTGACCGGATCATTGAGGTACTCGACACGAACGTGACCATCACCGGCAACACGGTTGCAGCGACCATCACGACGCCTGGCTTGGGTGTGGACAAGGTCGCGAACATGGAGCGCATCAATATCATCGGCGGCGCAGCCGCCAACTTCTTTGATGCCCGCACCGCAAACATTGCGGTGCAACTCAGCGGTGATGCCGGCAATGACACGCTGCTGGGAGGCTCCAAAGGCGACCTTGTCAGCGGCGGCTCCGGCGACGATGTGCTGTCAGGTGGCGCGGGAATGGACGTCATTGACGGCGGCGAAGGTGCCAACGACTACACCTTTGAAAAAGCCGATACCAACTTCACGGTCAACGGCGTGACCATTTCGTCGACCATCACCGGCACAGAGACGCTCATCAATGTTGAGCGGATTGCTCTGATCGGCGGAGGCGGCGATAACAAACTCGACGCGTCGTCGGCCACTGTGCCTGTCGTCCTGGTTGGAGGTCGCGGCAATGATACGCTCCTCGGCGGGTCGGCCGCAGACACCTTGAGCGGCGGCAACAGTAACGAGGCCACGGTGGTTGGTGGAGACGGTACGGACTCTCTCGACGGTGGCCTCGGTCCCGACGTCCTCGAAAACGATCCCGTTGATGCAAAAGTCATAGGCGCTGGTGACACAACTGTTGCCGATATCTTCACTCTGCTGCCGAGCTGGATCGACAACCTGTAAGGTATCACAAGGTCGTTTGTGGGGAACTACAGGGCGACGATCCCACATGGAATGCGAGATCTGCCACCTATTCGCAAAGAGACTGATGAAGTGGCGAAGCTCAAGAGGGAGTCGGTAGTGATCAAGTCCCCCCGATCAAGATCACGGGCACGCTTGCGGCGGCGGCATTCAGTGTGTTCGCGCTGTCGCCACCGATTAGCACGATACGCTCAACGTCGGCGACGGTTTCAGAACCTGTCGGTTCGAGCGCGCTTTTGGGTAGGCAGGAGCGCCGAGGCGGCCACGCATAGCGAGATTGTTCGTCGGCTTGGGCAAGTTGGCTGCCAACATGTCTCGGCTGCCAAATCACCTGCTCTAGTCAGGGCCGCACAATCGTTTCGCGGCTCTAGGTCGTGACACCGATCCGTCTTGTTTGAGACGCGGAATCGGTACTCAACACGACCAGAATGCGGCCCCAAGAACCGCTCGCCGGAGAACTAAAAATACAATTCACGCGATCAGGTTCGGCCGCGCATTTTTCGTGTCTCGCGGACGAAATAGTGCTGTTCAACAGAAGTGTTATCCCACCGTTTAATAGCGAGTTACGACAATAGCATGGCCGCCAAGATTTTCCACCCGCTGCTGGCTCTGATTGCGTCTGCGACCAACAACGAGCTCGCTCGCTATGTCGAATTCCTGAAGGAGGAGAACAAGATTTTGCGGTCGACGGTGCCGGGGCTGATCCACACGAAGCCGGAAGAACGATCAAGGCTGGTGAAACTCGGAAAGTCGTTAGGTCAGGCTATTGAGGAACTGATCACATTGGTCTCCCCCGCGACGTTCTACTGCTGGATTCCTGCCGGAACTTGCCGTTGAACGACTCTATGAACGCGTTATCCGTGGGCTTCCCCGGGCGGCTGAAGTCCAGCTTCACTCGGTTGAAGTAGGCCCACCAGTCCAAGGTCTTCGAAATGAACTCCGGGCCGTTGTCGACGCGAATGCTTTGGGGTAAGCCGCGCCGAGCACAGACCTCTTCCAAGACCTGAACCACCTCATCCCCGCGAAATCGCACAGACGCCCGCAGAGCCAGGCTCTCACGGCTAAAGTTATCCACTAACGTCAGGATCCGAAATCGCTGCCCTGCAAACAGCTGCTCCGAGACGAAGTCCATGCTCCAACTGTCATTCGACTTCTGAGCGGCTTTTCGCTCGTTGCGGACCACGCAGCTTTTACGCCGCTTGGGGTTCCGACGCCGTAATTGCAGGCCCTCTTCGAGATAGAGTCGATACACCAGCTTGTGGTTGACGTCCCACCCCTCGCGACGCAGCAGCACGCACAACCGTCGGTACCCATACCGCACTCGGCCAGCGGCCAAGTCGCGCAGTCGAATCCGTAGCGCCACCCGTGGATCCCGCACACTGTGGTAGCGATGGCTTGAGCGGGGCAATCTCAACACCTCACAGGCACGACGCTGGCTCACCCCATGAACCACCTGTAATCGCTGCACCAAGACCCGCCCGCGAGCGGGCTTCACACATTTTTTGAGAGCACGTCCTGCAACATCTTCTTGTCCAGACTCAAGTCCGCGAC
>CAYLTY010000191.1:0-16746 GCA_964386705.1 uncultured Planctomycetaceae bacterium | reverse complement strand
GCGCGAGCAGAGAACTGGTTTCATCCGCAGATATTCCCCAGCCCGCAGAGTCAATGGGCCAACAAACGCGGGTTGTGGCATGCAGTTGTCGTCAAAGTTTGCCTACACTCCATACACTCTCGCCGACGCCAGCTGGCGAACTGTGGTTTCCACTTGGAGTGACAGAATCCCGCCCTATGTCTCTGACTGAACTTCCTGAAATTCCCGGCGGTTGGACGAGCCAAACCATCAATTTGGGGCCTCGTTCGATTCAGCTCACGCTGCCCGCGGTGCCTGATGATTTCCTGGATGACCCAAACGTGCTGAAGGCGAGTCGCGAGTCCGATTACATGCCTTACTGGGCCTATCTCTGGCCTGCCTCAACAGCGATGGCGCGGCTGATTCTCAGCGAATCCTGGCCAGAAGGGACTCGTGCTCTGGAGATTGGCTGCGGCGTCGGTTTAACGGGCGTGGCCGGACTGGCGGCGGGCCTCGACCTGACCTTCAGCGACTATGACAGCACGTCGGTCGAGTCGGCCCAGAGGAACGCCGCTCTGAACGGATTTTCAAGAGCAGCAGGCGTCGTACTAGATTGGCGTAAAATCGCCAGCGCTGGCCTGCCACCGTTTGACGTGATCATCGGTTGCGAAGTGGTCTATGAACTTGGCAACCATGCACTCGTGCTGGACGTGCTTGATCAACTTATGAAAGACGACGGCGTCTGCTGGATTGGTGATCCTGGCCGCCATCAGTGTCCCGGCTTCTGCAAGCTGGCGTTGAGTCGCGGCTACAAGCTCACGCTTCGCGACTCAGAGGGCCAAGAGGTGCCGTTGCGCAACGGGCAACTTGACTTGCAGATGAACGCCTTCCGGCTGCTGGTGCTCTCGCGGGCGAAGCCTTAATCGAGATCGATCGGGCGGCACATCGACGTTTAGCGAAGCGCCTGCGGATGCTGATTCAGTCGTGCCTGACGGAACCGTTCGCGTTCACCAGGCGGCAAAGAGTTCTCGTACTGCTCCAGCTGAATTGGCGACATCTGCGAGGGCTCCAAAGCCCTCTGTCCCAGCAGATTCGGGGCGGATTCCACGGTCGGTGGGACCAGCGGCACGGAGCCGTTGCCTGACGGAGTGACCAGCGGCATCGCGGTGTTGCTCACCAGGTCGGTCGTGGGCTGAGATCGAGGAACGTTCGACCCGAGTGTGGGAACCGGTGCTGCCAGTTCTTCGACCTGATCGACCACATTGCTGGCGAGCATGTTCTTGCCGCCATTGGCACGTTCCGCACGAATTTCATCCAGCCAGTTCTTGGCCTGCACGAGACCGGGTTTGCGAGTGACCGCTCGCTGGAAACGTCTTTCAGCCTCGGCGACATCACCCTTTTCATAGAGGATCACGCCCAGATTGTAGTCTGCTTCGGCGTCTCCGATGGCCTGCACAAACTGGGTTTCCGCGCGTTTGACGTCGCCCGCGCGAGCCAATGCGACTCCCAGGTTGAACCTCATCTTGCGATTCTGAGGATCTGCTTCCACGCCCTTTTCGAGCAACTTCACGGCTTCATCGAAGCGATCCTGGCTCAGGTAGAATTGAGCCACCGACTCGATGACATGCACATTGCCCGGCGCCATCTGCAGTGCTTTTTTGAACTGCAGATCGGCGTCGCGATCGCGACCGGCGAGTTGTTCCAGTCGAGCCAGACCCAGCACGGCTTCCACGGACTTCGCGTCCTGTTCCAGAGCGATCTGATAGGACTCGCGAGCGTCGTTGAGATTGCCGCTATGCTCCTGCAATTGAGCGTAAGCCAGATGCGTGCGAACAGGATCCTTCAGACCTTTGGTCCGGGCAGCGTGTTCAGAGCCGAATTTGAGCGGGTTCCACGAATTTATTCCGGCCGACTGGCATCCCACGAGCGCACACAGGCACCCTGCAAGAGTCAATCGATAAAGCATAGCTGCCGGCATCCCGCATCTCCTTATGCGACGCACCTCATCCTGAGGGCGAGCAAACGCTTGAGACACAAGAGGTTGCCGATCACGCTCGTCACAACTTGCTGAAGAATCTGTGAGTCGCTTCAGCAATTAGCTCTTGAGTCAAAACCATTCGCTGATTCCTGAATCGACAGATTGCCTGAATGATCTCCAGCAAATCCCTAGGGTCGGAAGATCTTGGCAGCCGACCCACGTTGTAATAGTTGTGGAAGAGGAACTCGACGGCCCGCGGTTCGAAGGCAATATTCTTCTGCTCGCAAGAAAGACTAAAGATTTCTGTGAACAGCTCGCGCGAGGGCGTATCGATCTTCACCTTGTGCCGGATGCGTCGCAGGAACGCGTCGTCCACCAGATGCGCCGGTTCGAGATTCGTTGAGAAAATGATTAGCAGCTCGAACGGCACCGGAAACTTCTTGCCGGTGGCCAAAGTGACGTAATCAATGCGTTCTTCGAGCGGCAGAATCCAGCGGTTGAGCAAATCTTTCGGCGACACGATCTGACGTCCGAAGTCGTCGATCATGAAGACCCCACTGTTCGCCTTCAGTTGCAGCGGCCCCGTATAGAAGTTGCTCTGCTTGTTGAACCGCAGGTCCAGCATGTCGAGCGTCAGTTCGCCGCCCGTCACGACTACTGGACGTCGCACGCGCCGCCAACGCATGTCCGCATGATTTTCGTGCAGCAGACGACCGATGTCGGTTTGCGTTTCGGTCTGATTCGCATCGCCCAGCAGCATCCGCAGCTCTTCCTCATCCGTCGTCTGATGCAGACTGGGATCGAAGATCGTGATGATGCTGTTCTCGCTATGAATCGCGTACGGCACATAGATCTCGCCGCCGTGCTGATTCAGGAACCGGCCGAGTCCCTTCGCGATCCGCGACTTCCCGTTGCCGGGCGGGCCATACAGGAAGATCGACTTGCCGCTGCACACGGCCGGGCCCAGTTCGTCCAACAGCGTCGGAGCGATAATCAGGTCTTCAAACGCTTCCAGCAGCGCATCCTGAGTGCAGTTGATGCCAGTCACCGCCTGGCGACGACACTGCTCAACGTACTGCTCCAGCGGCACTGGAGCTGGTCCCACATAGCGGCAGAAATCAAACGCTTCACGGGCTCGCGTGCGGCCCGTTTCCGTCAGCGAGAACCGATACGAGACGCGACCAATCACATCGCCCGATGAGACTTCGAGGCAGTGATCGTCCTTAAGAAATCGCAGGCATTCGTCAATAACATTGAATGGCAACCGCGCATTGCGCGCGATCTCAACCCCCATCAACGTGCCGTGCAAATAGAGTTGCTTGAGGATCAAGTCGCAGACTTGACTGACCGACAGGCCGCTGTCTCTCAGGTTTTTGGGGCTGGTCGGCGCCGGCGCATTCGCCTGCTTCAACCTCGACTGCGGTTTCTGGCTGGACGTCGGCACATCCAGTCGAGGCTTGTTCGCGACGCCAAACAGCTCGGCGTAGAGGTCTGCTTGCTGGGTGTAGCTACGGAAGCCCGGTTGCGTATTGCCTAGAGGAAGCGGCGTCGTCAGTGGATTCGGGGGCGTCAGCGCTGGACGCGAAGGCGGCAATGGTGGTGGAGCACCTGCGCCGCTGCTCGTCGGTGCTCCGGGCAGCACTGACCCGAACAACGACTGACTCAGCGATCCAGGAAGGCCCGGATTCGAAGGTTGAGGATTGCCGCCAATCATCGGGACCGCGCGGTTGAAATTGTTGGACGACTAATGCGGAAAAGGCCGCGACTTCGCCCATCAAAGTGACGGGGAAGTCGCACGCATTACAGACCGGAGTTGCCTTGAGTGGCTCCCGTGCTGCCCAGACCACCGTTCGCAAACGGCGGAGAAATGCGAGGAATCGGCTGAGAGTCGATCTCGGATCGCTGAATCTTGTCGACTTCCAAGGCCGGTCGGCCGAGCGGTTGAGTCACTCGCAGCGCCACCGCAGGCATTGCGCCCGCAGGAACGATTTCAGCGAGTTCCGACTGCACGTTCGACATGCGCAACTGGCTGGCGCCATTGTTCGCTCCCGACTGCACAAAGACCGTGCGGCGGTTTTCCGGAGCGTTCTCCAGAATCCACTTCAGATGAATCAAACCAGCACGGTTCAACGCCTGCTGATCGCGATCAAAGTGGTAGTCGTACAGAGTGGTCTCGGAAACCCAGCCCGCTTCTTCCTGCAGATAGATGTACTGGCGCACGATCTCGCGATCCTGGCACACATATGGATGCGGCCAATAGTGAGCCGCATGGTAAACGTGCGTCGGAACCTGAGACGGTCCCGTCGGACGCGGATAAGGCGGCCAATCCTTGCCTTTGTATTCGTACTGGCGAGCGCCGACCGGATCTTCAGCTCGTTCGGCGTAGTAGCTTGAGCGTTGCTCGTCGCGTTCCTGCTTCCAGGCTTTGTATTTCACTGACGACTTCCACGGCCAAGGAAAGTCCGCGTTCGCTGTCAGGGGCACCAGCAGGGCTCCCAAAGCGATACAGTAGCTCCAGCGGATTCGACGGACGGCCATGCTTTCCTCCTCATGTCTCAGCAGCCTGCCTGACTCCCGTCCATGAATTGGACACAACCGGTGCGCACTCCCTTGGCCCCGGCGTCCAGGCAGACACGGCTTTCATCGACATCCGACTGTGCCTGCCATGACGAGAAAGCCGGTTGCGCCGGGGCCGTCGATCCACCCCGCAACCGCGCGCCGGCATAGCTTCGCGCGCCGGGTTCATGTCCGTCGTTGAACGGCCCTAAATCAAGGTGCCTTCCCGACAGTCCGGGCGAACCAAGCCTGCGGAGAACTCTGGGGCAAATTCCTCCAAGCAGGGCGAGCTGTCCTCCGTAGTCATTCTGGCTTGTTCATTCCGGTACGGTGGACGATCTACATGACACGCCTTTGAGTTCCCTTCTCTCGCCATTCCAGAGCCTGACCATGTCCCTCACCCGATCCGAAAACTCGGAAGTCTTTGACCTGCAGTCCGTCCTCGACATGGTGGATGGTGAACTGGACTTCGTTCGTGACCTCGTCGGCATGTTCCTGACGAATCTTCCTGAGCAGAACGAAGGCCTGCGGTCGGCGTTTGCAGCGGGTGACGCGCAAAAGGTGCAGAAGCTGGCTCACCGCCTGAAGTCCAGCACCGGTAACCTCGGTGGACGCCGGGCTCAAGCAGCCGTTGTGGAACTTGAACATCAGGCGGCTGACGGACATCTCAGCGAATCGGACGCTCTCTTTGCTCAGTGTCAGACAGAACTCAGCGTCTTCGAGCAAACCTTGCGCGGCTTCCTGGCCGGAAGCTAACGTAGTGAATGAGCGCCTCAGCGCTGGTCGACGGCTTCGACGCGCGGGATTGCGTTGCTTTGTTTAACCCCAACGCCAACGGCGTGGGCGCCCACGCCGTTGGCGTGGCGGTTAAACACTCTTCAGCCAGCAAGCACCCCACGCTTGAGATCGAGGTGCAGTCGAATATTGCGTAAAGGGAACACAGCTATTCGGGCACAGTCTGCAGGGGCAACAAATCACACTCGCGCGGTGCATTCTGTTGATCTTCCTCACCTGAGATGCGTATTCATCTTATTGAAGCGGCAAGAATGCGCGCTACCTTCAGTGTGGTACTGCGCAGACACGAAGTCTCTGTAACCCGTTTTGTCTGAAACAAACGCCGCTCTCGTTGACACCTCCAGCTTGCGGTCGGAGGATCGACGGTAGGATACGACAGAGCTCTGACTAACAAATTCCAGAGATTCAATACGGGAGATCTGACATGAGTCAGTCCAACGATGATGGCAGCAGCCTGTTCGGATCAGCGGAACGCTTGCGGAAGGAACTGGAAAAGTTGCTAGAGCGAGCGAAGGACCAGGGCGAGCGAGCGCTGGACGCGATCGGCTTGAAGGGCAGCCCGTGGCAGCCAACTGTGGATCTGATCGAAACCGCCGAAGAGGTGCTGGTGACGGTCGACCTGCCCGGAGTCACGGCGGATCAACTGAGTGTAGAGATCGTCGGGAACATCCTGACGATCAGCGGCACGCGTTCTTGCCCGGAACCTTGCTGCGGTGAAATTGTGCATCTGCGTCAGCGTTCGACAGGCAAGTTCACTCGATCCGTACCCATGCCCGTTCCCGTCAATCACGAGCAGGTCCGAGCTGAAATGAATAACGGCGTGCTTGTCGTGCGCCTGGCCAAGTCCGAAAAGGCCAAGGCTCACAAAGTGCCGATTGTGGAACGCGCCACGGTCTGAGCTACGCGGTGTGTGGAAGCATCTCAGGTACGTGGAGCTGTGCTGCGATTCCACCAGAGATAGACGGGCCAGCCGATGGCGATGAGTCCCAGGCCGATTACGGCCTCACCGGGTTTGGCGCGGAAGATCTGGAACAGGAACCACGCGTAGAACAGACCGTACAGAGCCGGCACCGCGGGATAGCCCAGCGTGCGGTAGGGTCTCTGCAGTTGTGGTTGAGTCTTCCGCAGCACGATCACGGCCAGCACGGCCGAGACGTAGAAGATGCTGGCTGAAAACACGATGTAGTCCGTCAGCATGTCGAACAGTGACTTGCCCTGAAAGTACGGCACGAACAACGACAGCAGCAGCGACGCCACCGCCATCACGATGCTCATCGCAGCCTGCACGGTGATCGCCATAGCGGGCGTGCGGAAGCGCGGATGCACGCGGCCCAGTTGCGGAAAGAACACCTGATCGCGTCCCATCGCGAACGACACACGCGGTCCGTACAGCAGGTTGCTGTTAATGGCTCCCAAAGTGCTGACCATGATGCCAACGGCCATCATCGTCTGCCCGATTGGCCCCAGCAGCGCTTTCAGTGTCAGTGTCGCGACGTGCTTCTGATTGTCGGGCTCAGCCATGACGGCCATCGGAATCACGAGGTGATAGGCCACGTTCGCGCTGATATAGAGAAACGCCAAGATGCCGATCCCGATGAACAACGCCAATGGCACGTTGCGTTGCGGCTCTTTGATTTCTTCAGCGACGGGCGTGATGCCGTGCCAGCCGTCGTAGGCCCAACTCACAGCTAACAAGACGGCTGCAAATTGCGTGGCCAGATCTGGCTGTGCAGGCGTGGTCGAAGTGCTGAGATTCGACCATTCAATCGGATGCTGACCAGTGGCTCCCATCAGGAACGGCAGGACGACGATCAGCACGATGAAGCCACACTTGAAGAGTGTGGTCACCGCCTGCAGCCAGCCGCCCCACAGCACGCCGACGACGTTCACCACGCACAGCGCCGTGATGACCACCGACGCCATCATGACTTGTTCAACCGGTGACACGTTCCAGTTCAGCGCTTTGCCGAAGTTGATGACGCACATGATCGATAGCGCGCCCGTAGAAGCGGGACGGTGGAAGAGAAACTCGCTCCAGCCGAACAGAAATGCGGGCAGCTTGCCGTAAGCTTCGCGCAGGTAGACGTAGAGTCCGCCAGCTTGCGGCAACATGGCAGCGAGTTCGGCTACGCACAGAGCACCCATCAGTGACAGCACGCCGCCGACCACCCAGGCCGTCATGATGACGCTCAGGTCTCCAGCGTCTGCCGCAATGCCGCCTGGCTTCGCGAAGATGCCCGAGCCGATGACGTTGCCCACCACGACGGCGATCGCCATGCCCAGCCCCATCGCGCGAGCGAGTGTGGGCGGCGATTGAGGTTGCTCTGACATGCGAAGCCCTTCTGCTGGCAGTTCGAAACAGCTTCCAGACGTCAGTGGAGCGATCAGGCAGCAGGATGGAAACCGAGCGCGGTTCGAATTCGCAGCATCAGGCCGCTTTGCTCCTGCCGTTGGCCTGATAGAGCCGCTGATAGGTCTGGCACGACGCCAGCAGTTCGGCATGTGTACCCGTCGCGACGACTCGGCCGTTATCCATCACCACGATGCGGGTCACCAGATCGAGGAACGTTTCGTTGAAGACGTGCGAAATGATGAACACCGTGCGATCTTCGACGAACGACTTCAGCACGTTGTGAATGATCTGTTCGCTTTGAGCATCAACGGCCGAAGTGGCTTCGTCGAGAATCAGAATATCCGGATCGCGAATGATCGCGCGAGCCAGTGCCAGACGTTGCCGCTGACCGCCGGAGAGCTTCATGCCCCTCTCGCCGATCATGGTGTCAAAGCCGTCCGGGAGTTGAGCTACGAACGGCAGCACATGAGCCTGCCGCGCGGCTTCTTCGATTTCTTCGTTCGAGGCGTCCATCTTGCCGTAACGAATGTTGTTGAAGATGGTGTCGTCAAACAGCAGAGTTTCCTGCGACACGATGCCGATGCGGCTGCGCAGTTCGCGTGTACTGACTTCGCGAATGTTAACGCCGTCAATCAGGACCCTGCCGGTATCCGGATCGAAGAATCGCGGGATCAGATTGATGAGCGTCGACTTGCCGGAACCATTCGCACCCACCACGGCTACGACTTCGCCCTTGCGAACTGTGAGATCCACATTGTTCAACGCAGGCGGCCGCGTGGCGGCATCTTTGGATTGAGAGTGGTAGCGGAACACAATGCCTTCGAACCGGATCTCGAAGTCCCGCCGAGGAAGCAGGCTGGACCCGGCGGCTTCTGGACCATGAACTTCCTGAGCGTTCGCGCTTTCGGAACTCAGCCAAGGCATTGGCCGCGGTTCGGCTGGTTCCGGCACTTGAGTCTTCTGATCGATGATTTCCAGCACCCGCTCACAAGCCGCGGAACCTCGACGAAGTTCCCGATTCACGGACGACATCTTGCGGATGGAGTCCAGAGTGCCGGCCAGCAAACCGTAGAGCAGCGCCAACTGAGCCTCGTCGGGCACTCCTTCGGAGAGCTGAATACCCAGCATGGTGTCAGTCTGATTGAGCAACAGGTATGAGCCCGGAAATACCGCCGCCAGTACCGCCATTACACCGATCAGTTCTGAGAGCTGCCGCGACAAAGACGCCAGCCGCATCACGCGCCGGGCCTTGCTCCAATAAAATTTGTTGGCGTGATGGAACTTGTTGCGATGCTTGCGACCGTTGCCGAACGCAATCACCGCTTTGACGGAATCAAAGGTCTCGGTGAGCGTCTTCTGAATCGCCGTGATACTTTCCAGCGTGCCGTGCGAAGCCTTCTTCAGCGAACGCCCGAAACGATGCAGCATCCAGCCCAGGCACGGCATGACCAGGATCGACAGCAGTGTCAGCCGCCAGTTGACCATGAACGCGAACAGGATGCAGCCGCCAGCTTTCAACGGCTCGCGGACAACACGAATCAGCATGGCGTGCAGGCCGGCGCCCAAGACTTCGATGTCGTTAACCAACCGGGACGTGAAATGCGACGAACCGCTCGCGCTCAATGACTGGTAGTCCATGTTCAGAGAGTGGCGAAAGCAGTCCTTGCGCACGTCGATGATCACATGATTGATCGCGTCACCGACCAGAATGTCTTCCATGTAGATGAAGATGCCTTTGAGCACCGTTCCAACCACCAGGCCCAGCAGCACGAGGCACATCGTGCGGAAGTTGTCCTGCGGTATCCACGGCATCAGATGGTCGCGCACCATCGTCAGCACGCTGACTCGATAGGCCGCGGTGTGTCCCTTACGGAGCGCTCGATCAAGCCTGTGAGGATCGTCGCGTTCAGCCTCGGCCACGCGTTGCTGTTCGTCGACTTCGCCCTGGTACTCAGAAATCTTGTCATCGACGTAGGTGTGCAGGCTCTTGCCCTTGAAGAGCAATTCGACCACCGGCAGCGTCGCCGACAGATTGGCTGCCCAGAAGAACGAGATCGCGAGCGCACAAAACGCTGACAGCACCAGCGCGCGTCGGTACGGCCAAAGATACGGCAAAATTCGAGCGTATGCGTTCACTCTCCGCCTCCCTGCGGTGATGTCATCGGCAAGCTCTCGACGCGACGGCTCTGCCACCGGGTGAGAGGAAGGGGGATTTGAGTTGTGCCGGGCAATTTCGTCCAGATGAGGTCTCGGAGAACACGAGGCCGCGGTGCCGCCAGCCGGAAACTGGTCTCTGCGGATTTGAAGGTCGCGGCTTACAACTTATGCCCGCGTCGGGAGTTTGCATGGACTGAGCCGTAGATGAGTTGCACGGATGGCATCGGACGAATTTGGCGAAAGAACAGAGCAGGCGACTGACCATCACCGCCAGGAACAGCGGAAGATGGGCCGGGTCGCGCGCAGCTCGGAACTGAATCTCGCCGGTCACCTGCTCGCGACGGCGCTGATCCTCTACGGCATGGGAGCGGGACTCGTCAGAGCGCTCACCGAGCTGTTGAAGCTGCATCTTGAGACCGCCGCCGACCGGCCGCTCGATCACCATGCGGCTTTCGTGCAGTTTCTGGACATCGGGCAGTGGTCAATGACGAACGTGCTGCCGATCATGGCCGCTCTGCTGATCGGTGGCATCCTCGTCAACGTGGCGCAGGTCGGTTTCCTGTTCTCGACCGAACGGATGGGAATTGACTTCACCCATGTGAACCCGGTCTCCGGCCTGCAGCGGCTCTTTTCGTTGCGTGCGATCGTCACACTGGCCATGAGCACCGCCAAGTTCGCGGTGCTGTTTGGAGTCGCATGGTGGTTTATCTCCGGTCATATGACCGTGCTGCTCGGCATGATTGAGAAGCCGTTACTGACCGCGTTTGGCGAAGTCGGTATCCTCATCACCAAGCTGGCGATGTATCTCGCGACGGCGCTGGTGCTCATCGGTGCCGCCGACTACGGCTACCAATGGTGGAAGCACGAACGCGACATCATGATGACCAAGGATCAGGTCAAACGCGAAATCAAGGAGATGGACGGCGACCCCATGATTGTGCAGCGTCGCCGGGAAGCTCACCGCAAGATGATCGCCGCGAAGAGTATCCGAGCGACCTCTTTCGCGACCGCTCTACTCACCAACCCGACGCACGTTTCCATCGCTTTCAAGTACGAACCACCGCAGTTTCCGCTGCCGACCATCATCGCCAAGGGACTGGACGACGTCGCGTTGAAGATGCGTGAGATCGCCGCCGAGAACAACATTCCGATCATCGAGCGTCCTGAACTGGCTCGCCGCCTCTATCGGGAAGTCGAGGTCGGGCAGCCGATTCCGGAAGATCTTTACGGCGTGTTCCTTGAGATTCTGAAGTATGTGTATTCGATTACCGGCAAAGTGCCGGAGTTGAAGATCTAGAGCGCACCGCAGTCGCTTGCTCCTGACAACGCTCTGCTCCGGCCAAAGGATCCAGACGATGTTGATTGGCTATGTGAGTGACGAGCGTTATGTCGCGTTGCCGGACGTCTTGCTGGAGTTCAACGACGCGGGCGGCGGATCGTGGGAAACCCGATCGCGAGCAACCGGCGCCGTGCATCTGGACCTGCCCCCCGGCACCTACACAGTGACCTTGCAGAAGCCGGGCTTCGGCGCGAAACGCAGCCGTGTCACGTTGCCCGTCAGCCAGCCACATCACTTTCGACTGCTGCAGGATGGGCTGCTCGGGTACGTCTGGCCGAAGTGGGTCAGATCCGGTGAACAGTCCGAATTCCGGGTGCATGCGGTCGAGCAATACAAGCTGGAATTGTGGCGCTACGGTTGGACGAAAGAGTTCATTCGTGGGCTCGGCTGGCATGATGAGCACGGCCCGCGCGCCACGATGCAGGTGACTCCAGACGGCGACTACACCCGCACCGGCGCGGAATGGAACAAGGTCGGCTACACGAGTCCGACTCACAAGCAGTATGTAACGGCACCGCAGCGCAGCGGGCTGTATTACTTTCACGCCTGGACGTTCTCGGGCACGCGGTTCAACTTTCCGTGGATTGTGGCTCCGGCCGTGCCGACGGCCCAGGTGGCAGTGCTGGCGTCCAACATTACCTGGAACGCCTACAACGTGTTTGGAGGCCGCAGCAACTACATCCATGCGGATGAGTTCCCGCCGACTCCGACCGTGAACTCGCGCTTCGAACTGGGACGCTACATCAACGCCGAGCATTCGACGTGGGCGTGTCGAGAATACGCGCCACTGTCATTCGAGCGACCCGAACCGATCTCGCAAATCCCGTTTGATGAACGCATCACCGATCCGATTGAAGGCCGCACGGCGTGTGGCATGGCGTCGGCCGAGTGGCGGCTGCTGGGATGGCTCGAAGACAACGGCTTTCAATACGACTACTACAGCGAACCGCAACTGGATGACGGCACGCTCAACCTTTCAGCGTATCGCGTGCTCATTATCAGCGTGCATCCGGAATACTGGACGCGGCGGATGTACGAGCGCGTGAAGCAGTGGGTGTTTCACGAAGGCGGCAAGCTGATGTACCTCGGCGGCAACGGCCTGAACTGCGAGGTTGAGATTCGTCCCGACGGTACGATGGTCGTGCACAACGGCAACATTCGCGGCCTGTCGCATGAACTCGTCGGAGCGGAAAGTCGCTACGCGCTGCGGCATGAATCGGAAGCGAATCTGCTGGGAGTCGTCTTCGATCCGCGCGGCGTGATGACCGGGGCGCCGTATCGAGTCCTCGAACCTCAACATTGGATTTATGACCGCACCGGCCTAAAGGCAGGCGATCTGTTCGGCGTGAAGTGCCTGCATCAGCGTTGCCCGGGCGGTGCTTCCGGGCATGAGACCGACAAGGTTTCGGCCAGTTCTCCCGCGAACGTCAAAGTGCTGGCCAAAGGTTTGAATGTTGACGACGGTGGCGCCGAAATGGTGTTGTTTGATACTCCGAGCAAGGGGCGAGTGTTCTCGGTCGGCTCCATCTCCTACGTGAGTTCGTTGCCGGTCGACGATCATGTGTCGCGAATCACAGCCAATGTGCTGAAGCAGTTTCTGGAATGAGAACCGCCATGCCCGTGCTGCCACGCCGACAACTGCTGTCTGTGGGAAGTCTGGGAGCGCTGTCGCTGCCGACACTGCTGCAGGCTTGTGCCGCGAAGGCAGGGGCGTCGACGGTGCTCTCGAAGGCCAAGTCGTGCGTGCTGCTCTATATGGATGGAGGTCCGTCGCACATCGACCTGCTGGACATGAAGCCGCAGGCTCCGGCGGAAATTCGCGGTCCTTACGCACCGATCGCGACTTCGGTGCCCGGCATTCTGGTGTCGGAACTGATGCCGCGAGTGGCTCAGCAGATGCACCACCTGCTGCAGATCCGGTCGGTGCAGCATGACCAGATGGTGCATGATCCGGCCGTCTATCAGATGCTGACGGGCTATCCGCATCTCAGTTCGGCGGGTGGGTTGAAGGTGGAAGCGACGGACTTGCCGCACATCGGTTGTGCGTTCTCGCAGGCTGATCGCGTTCCAACTTCATTGCCTCGACACATTCAGTTGCCGGATGTCATGACGATGGAGGCTCGCGTGCTGCCCGGTCAGAACGGCGGTGTGCTGGGGCCCTCGAGCGATCCGTTTGCCGTGAACATCAGCCCGAATGGCGAGATCACGCGACCGCCGTTTGCGCGGCAGGCCGAGATCTCGCTACGACGCCAGGCGGCGCGAGCCGACTTGCTGAAGCACGTCGGTATTGAGCATCAGGTCTCACGAGCGGCGAATCGCGAACGCTTTGACGACTTCCAGCGTCAGGCCTTCGACATCTTGAGTCGCGAAGCGGTCGATCGCGCGTTCGATGTCCATACCGAATCGTCAGTGACTCAGGATCGCTATGGCCGACATCGACACGGTCGATCGGTGTTGCTGGCTCGGAGGCTGGTGGAAGCGGGGGCCCGATTCGTCACCGTGTACTGGGGTAACGAAGAGCAGGACTGGGCGGACGGCCGCGGACCGAAGCTGGCGAACAACCCGTGGGACACTCACCGCAACCATTTTCCATTGATGCAGGACAGCCTGTTACCGCGCGCCGATCAGACTTTGGCAGCGTTCATCGCGGACCTCGACGAACGCGGGCTGCTGGATGAAACGCTGGTGGTGTGGATGGGCGATTTCGGACGCACGCCGCGCATCTCAAAGCCGTGGGCCAGTCGCGATCACTGGCCACATGCGTTTACGATCCTGATGGCCGGAGCCGGCCTGCGTCGCGGAACCGTTATTGGCGCGACAGACTCGCAGGCTGCCTACGTCACGGATTCGCCGGTTTCGCCTGCCGATGTCACAGCGACAATCTGCGCGGCGTTGGGCGTTGACCCCACTCAGAACGTGCTGCGAGCTGACGGTCTGCCGCATCGCATCTCAACGGGTCGGGTGTTGAGTCAACTCTGGTAAATTGCGTCGACCGCAGCAAAGTAGGGTGGGACAAGCGATCGCAATTGCCCGGTGGGCCTGCGCATCCGACAACACCAGAGCTCGACGGTACGCCTCCGCCAACAACAGGGCTCGATCGCGCCGGCCCACCGCTCACGACCTCGAATGCTGGTCCCACCCTACGTTGCGAGCGGGCTAAGTGCCGTTCCAGATCGCAGTTGACTCATTTTTCCGGACCGGCATAGAGTCCCGCTCCCTTCAATGCTTCCGCAGTTTTGGCACCTCTGCCGCGTTCGTTCTCAGACCGTTTCACCCCTCTCCGTCAGTCCTTCCCTATGTCTCATCCCGTGTCATGCGCAACGCCCACGTGTGCGCCGCTGACTCGCGCCCGCAGAATCTGCTGGCTGCGCGGATGGTGCATGGCGTGGCTGTGGCTGCTGGGCGTGCTCTGCGGTTGTGAGATGATTTCCACCACGAACCACACGAAGCGCGAAGAGTTCAAACTACCGCCAATTGTGGCTCCGAAGCAGTCCGTGCAACTGGAGATCCTGTTCGTCGACCGACCAACCGACGACTCGATGATGGGCGATCACCTGTGGCGTGAGATTGATCAGATCGCCGGCATGCCTGCGGACATTCGACAGCGGCTCAAACACAACGGCTGGCGACTCGGACATTGTGGCTCACATCCGCCCCGCGCGCTGGCCGAACTTCTGGAACTCTCATCGGGCAAACCCGAGACGATCGATTCGTCCCGCCGCATCATCGGCCGCACGATCGGCGTGCTGGCGGGATCGGATGCCCCGATCGAAGTCACGGACGTGCAGCCGATGCTGAGCATCTTCTCAGAAAAATCACTCGAGCCGCGCATCTACGAAGAGGCGAAGTGCGTGGTTCGCGTGCGAGTCGAACGCGAGCAGGACGGCTGGGTGAAGCTCAAGTTCCAGCCGGAAATTCATCACGGTGAAACGATTCCCAGACTGGTGGCCACACCGCTGAACTGGACTCGCCGCCGCGCCCCCGAAGTTGAACCGCTCTACGACCAGCAGTTCGAGATGAACCTGAACATCGGCGAGTTGGCCGTGCTGACCGCCGGAGAGACCGATTCACAAACCGTCGGCGACGCCTTCTTCCGCTCGCTGGACAAGTCCGGCAAGCTGCAACGCCTGCTGGTGATCCGCGTCAACGACATGCAGAAGCTGACGCCCAATCAGCCGCGATAGTCATTCAAAACACACCACGCTCGCAGTGTAGCCGTGAATGTGATTCTTCCTGCCGACGGGGCCGAGTTCCCCATTGGCGAAGAAGCCCGCCAGCGGAATGTGGCCAAATGCAGCCTGGATGGCGGCAGTGTCGTGATGCGGTTCACCAAACAGGCGCGTGCCGCGACCATTGCAGCTGAAGAGCAACGCTCCTGATGTTGCAGGTTGTCCCTGTTGATGGCGTTCCAGCAGCGTCTTGAGTTCTTCATCCGCGGTGCGGGCGTCACGGACATGAAACCGGACCGTCTGTCCGATGCGCACCGGAGCGCCGATAGCAATCGCGCCGGTATTGCGATCAGCTCCGACAACGTTCGAGATCAAGAAATCGCCGATATCAAACTTCTCCTGATACTCGTTGATCGCGATGCCCAGGTGCGGGCCGGTTTGCATGAGGGCTTGATCGCGTTCGGACAGTACACCGAACAACTCCTGCAGACGTATTAGAGCTGGCTTGCCGCTGAGTTCCTGCACGATGTTGTCTTGAGCTTTCGTCACGATGTAATTGTCGCCGATCGGACGGCAGCCTTGCGAGACAATGGCCGAGACCTTGAGCCCTCCAAACAACGCGACTCCGACCGCGCCTTCGACCTGCATTTGCGAGTTGAAGAACAGAACGTTCTGTCCGGGATTTCGCGCACCGCTCGCCATGCCTCCCACCAATGGGATGCCCGGCAAGTCATCTTCAAGCCGCGCGATCACGACATCCACTGGAGTGGAGAACGGCTCGCCGAACAGCAATACAGCACGGGCTTCATCTCGGCTGGCGAGGTCATCGGGCCAGCCTTCGGTCATCGCGCCGTCAGGTGTTGGTTCAAAGGTCAGGTGGAATGGAATCAGTTCCGTGTCAGGCAGCACCGCCGACCAGACGCTCAATGCATGCCGCTGCTCAATCTCGCGATCGCCGCCCGCGATGAATTCTCCCGCGCAGCCCAACTGCACTTTCGATGGCAGCAGTTCGTTGATCCGCTTGGCCAACGTCGGAAAGGCCTGTCGGTGCTGATGCGATACGAAGACCACAGTCAGATCGGGAACTTGGTCGCCCAGAACGCGACGGATCTCGGCGCAAGCTTCATCAATGGCCTGATCGGTGTCCTTAGCTACCGAGAGATGAGCGGCAAATGGCATAACTTCTTTCTGCAAGACGCACCACTTTGACGTAATCTAAGTGTGTGAAGACTCGCTCATATTGAACAGTCCCACAATCATGACGGCGATACGCTTTCTCGGTCGAAGTATTTTAAACTGGCCAAATCGGCAGGTTTCCGATGTCCGAAGCATCTCGCAGTGAAAACGTGACTCGCGTGGAAGTCGAGCGAATTCCGAACCCCGACGTGGAGGCTCCGCAGCCTCCAGCCTTGGGACGCACCGGTCGCGCTCTGTGGACGAC
>CAYLTY010000190.1:0-16799 GCA_964386705.1 uncultured Planctomycetaceae bacterium | reverse complement strand
GATCGCCGAGCGTTCGCAGTCCGCCGAGTTCGGAGAGCTGCATCTCGGGCAGTTCTGGATGGCGTTCCATCAGAGCGCTGAGAATCTCAACTCGCTTGATAGAGTCGATTCCGAGCCCGGCTTCGATGTCGAGGTCCATATCGAGGACTTCAACCGGGTAGCCGGTTTTCTCCGCGACAACTTCGAGCAACGTGCCTCGCAAGTTCGCTCCGGAGGGTGCTGCTGCAGAACTCGCGGCAGGCGTGGCGACCGGTTGGGCTTTCGCGACTGGCGCGGCCGAAGCTGCACTTTCGGCTGGTTCGTTGGCTGCGACAGCGTTGAGCAGATCGCCGAGCGTTCGCAGTCCGCCGAGTTCGGAGAGCTGCATCTCGGGCAGTTCGGGATGCCGTTCCATCAGGGCGCTGAGGATCTCAACTCGCTTGATGGAGTCGATTCCGAGCCCGGCTTCGATGTCCAGGTCCATGTCGAGGACTTCGACTGGGTAACCGGTCTTCTCAGCCACGACTTCCAGCAGGGTGGTTCGCAGCTTCGATCCCGATGCCGCCGGTGCCGCAACTGGAGCAGGTTTCGATGCGGCTGCCTGGACTGCAGGCTTCGCTACTGGCTGAGCGGCAACAGGAGCTGGCGGTGTCGCAGGACGAGCTGCGGCAACCGGTTGGGCAGCTCGAGGAGCGACTGGTGCCGGTGCGGAATAAGCCGCTGCGGCCTGGACATCCCGTACTGAAGGAGTCACCGGAGCCGCGGCTGGTCGCGCAACAGGCTGCGCCGCGAAGACGGGATTGGCGAGTACAGGCAACGTATTGCCCGTGGGGACCATCGACTGCAGGAAGGCCATGTGGGCCTGGGCCATGGTCTGCAGGTAGACCTGATGAGCTTCTGCAGTCTGCCGCTGCACTTCCAGCAGCCAGGTGGTGTTGGCATCGCTCAACGCTGGCGGCGGTGCAGCCGAAGCGGTGCCAGCGTTTCGTTGGGGTGAAATCATAGGTTGCACTTTGGTAACGGAATTAGATCGCTGCGGGCCATTGGTGCTCGGCAACGACTGGGAAACTCGATTGGAAGAAACCGTCACTGGGGATGGTGTCGCCTGCGAAGACGCAACACCACCAGTCGACGCAACGGATTGGGATGCGGAAGAGACATTCGCAGCGGTCAAGCTGCGCGACGTGCCACCGGCTCCAGAAGCACCTGCCGTGGCAACTGCTGCTTTGGGTTCCGGCGGACGACTCACGACGACAATCGGAGCCTGCAATTGCCCCGGACGTGGATAGGGTTTGCCATAATTCGCGCCGCAGATTTGCAGCGAACGCTTGGGATCGACAGCCACGGGTTCTGCCGGCGTCGTGAAGTCGGCCGTCAACGCGGTCCAGTCGATCGGTGCACCGACGACTGCCAACTGTCCCAACGCATGCCAGAAGTTCGTGACACCGTGCTGACCTTTGCGATCAATCGCGACTGCCAGCACATCGTCATGTCCTGCGAGGCATTCTCCGACAAGGCCGGTGAGCACTGCTCCTGGGCCGACTTCCACGAAGGTGCGTACGCCCGAGGCATACATCGCCGCCAGCGATTCACGGAAGCGAACAGGTTTGGCGAGTTGATTGGCCAGCAACGCTCGCGCGTCGGAAAGCTTGGACGGATAGCGTTCCGCCGTCGTATTGGCGTAGACGGCTACTTCCGGCGTGCCGACGAGGTGCCGCGCGACGGCCGCCGCGAATTGATCAGCACAGTCCTGCAGCGCCGGCGAATGGAAGGCCGCTGACACGTTCAATCGTTTGTAGGAGACCTTGCGGCGTCCGAGTTCTTCTTCGAAGGCCACAATGTCAGCAGTCGGTCCACCGACGACAATCTGCTTGGGGCTGTTGTCGTTGGCGAGGAAGACCTTCGGGAACTGTTCCTTCAGCAAGGCTCCGATGGTCGCCGCGTCGGATCGCACGGCTGTCATCGTGCCAGCGACCTTGTCTGCGGACTTCATCAATACGCCACGCAGTTTGGCCAGTGTCAGCAGCGATCGTTCTGAGATCGAGCCCGTGGCGGCTAGTGCCGTGAGTTCGCCGAAGCTGTGTCCTGCGGCTGTGTCCAACGGCACGTTCAAGGCTTTGAGCACTCGAGCCGCTGCGAGCCCCGTCACACCCAGCGACGGTTGAGCGATGTCAGTCTCACGCAATCGGGTTTCCTGAGCTTCACGCTCTTCATCCGAGAACGCATTCGGCGGAAACACAAACTGGTGGAGCGGGGCTTCGATCAGATCTGGCACGTCCACGGCCAGGTCCCATGCCTGTCGGGCTTCGCTAAACGCAGTGGCCAGATCCTGTCCCATACCGACGTACTGGCTGCCTTGTCCGGGGAACAACCAGGCGATCTTGCCGTGCTTCTTGTTGAGGCCGAAGTAAACGCCATCGGCCACTCGCAGACCGACTTTCGGACTTCCCGATGAAGCAAAAGTGCCGAGGCGGCTGCTGAGTTCTTCCACGGTCCCCGCGACGATGGCCAGCCGCGCGGCATCTGTTGCCTTGAACGCCTGATGCGAAAGATGAGCCAGCCGCCGCAGCATGGCAGGCTCATGCGGCCAACTCGAAGCACTGGCGACGAGTTCGTTGGCCTTCTTGGAGACATCGGCGGCGTCACGTCCAGAAAACACGAACAGTTCGGTCGGTGTCTGGCTCATACGCACCGGCGCCTTGGATGGGCCGACGTATTCTTCCAGCGTCACGTGGAAGTTGCTGCCACCAAAACCGAAGGAACTCACCGAAGCGCGACGCGGATGATCTTCGCCGCGAACCCACGGCCGAGGCTGCGTGTTCACGAAGAACGGGCTCTGCTCCAGAGCGAGTTTCGGGTTGGGCTTCTCAACCTTAATTGTTGGCGGCAGGACCTTGTGGTGCAGGCTGAGTACGGCCTTCATCACGCCCGCCAGACCGGCAGCGGCTTTCGAGTGTCCAATCTGCGACTTCACCGAGCCGACCGCACACCAGGAGGACGCACCACCGGCCGCTTCACCAAAGACGGTGGTCAGTCCACCGATTTCGGCGACGTCACCAGCCTTTGTGGCCGTGCCGTGAGCTTCCACCAGCTCGACGGTGCGGGCCGAGTAACCGGCGGCTGAGTAGGCTCGCCGCAAGGCTTTGGCCTGACCTTCTGAACGCGGGGCGTAGACGCTCTTGGACCGACCGTCTGACGAAGTGCCCACCCCACGAATGACGGCGTAGATGTGATCGCCATCTCGTTCGGCATCCTTCAGGCGACGGAGAGCGATCAAAGCGATGCCTTCGCCGAGGATGGTTCCATCAGCCTGTTCCGAGAACGGACGGCAATCGCCCGTCGGCGACAGGGCAGGGGTCTTACTGAAGCACAGGTACATCAGCGGATCGTTGAGCGTGTCGATGCCGCCGACGATCGCCAGGTCAGACTGACCCTGATGGAGTTCGTTCACTGCCATCGACAGCGCGGCGAGTGAACTCGCACAGGCCGCATCGACGACGCAGTTCGTACCGCCGAGGTCGAAGCGATTCGCAATGCGTCCCGCGACGACGTTGCCCAGCAGGCCAGGGAAGGTGCTTTCCTGCCAAGGAACGAAGTTAGCTGCAATACGATCGGCAATGCGTTTGACTTCGGCATCGTCGAACCCGGCTTCACGCAGCCCTTGCTCCCACTGCGGGCGGCTCATGCGACCGGACATATGCGCTGTGAGTTCCGTCGTTCCGGTCACGCCCAGAATGATGCTGATGCGCTCGCGGTCGACCTTCTTCAACGCGTCCTGGTTGATGTCTTCCAGCAGGCGGTCGGTCATCATGAGCGACAGCAACTGTGACGTGTCTGTCGCCGGAACGATGCTCGGAGGGATGCCGTATTTCAGTGCGTCGAAAGCGACGGGCGAAAGGAACGAACCGCGATTGCAGTAGGTCTTGTCGGGCGCCAGCGGGTTGGCATCGTAGTAGTCGCGCGCCAGCCAGTGAGTTTCCGGCACTTCTTTAATGAGGTCGCGCCCGGCGACAATGTTTTGCCAGAAAGCCGCCGCATCGGGCGATTCCGCGAACAGGGCACTCACGCCAACCACGGCGATGGGTTCAGTCGTCATCGAGACCACTTTGTTTGAACGCTATTGAATTTGAGCTTCCGTCGTCTGGCTTGGCCTTTGACGTCAGCTCTGGCAGTTGATGAATTTGATACTTCACGCCCCGCCGACTCTTTCGCGGCGTTGCGAGACTTGTTCCACCCAATTGTCCGGTGACCTCAATACCACTCGGATTCAGGGTTGCCAATGACGTAAGTCCATGTGCAACAACGCGCCATCGACAACCGCGTGATGTTAAGCCACGAAGCTGGGCAAGTTTGTCTGTGACCGGTCAAACTTTTGTCAAAGTACTGTCATCGCGGGGCGGCCAATCCATCGAGTTCGCCCTGATTCTGAACTCTTTTGGCCGGAATTCAGTTGAGACTGAGCATCCTCGGCTGGAAATCAAAAGCGTTCGCCGCCACCGGGGCGCCGAATGTCCTCAATTGCTGAGCTCGCGTAATCACCGCTGCTCCCTCAAGGATGTTCAGTGCGATCTGCTCGACTGTCCGTGCTTCCACGGGCTCCAGGAACGAGCCCTTCACCCAGCGGTTGAAGCTCCCCATCGCGGGACCGCACCACAACTGGTAGTCGATCGCCCGGCCGCCATCGCCCTCAATGGCCCAGCGGCTGGCCTTACCGAGGTACCAGCGGAACACCAGAGCCATCTGGTGTTTGGGATCAGTCTCGGCTTTCGAGACTTCGCCGGGCTCGCGACGCTGCCAGAAGGCCTTCGTTTCAGCCCAAATGTCGTTCAACGAAGCGCGGAAGATCTGCTGCTCCAGCTCCGACCGCACCTTGCTCGGCAAATCATCCAAGCCCGCGTTGTCTCGATAGACTTCGTACAGGCGGTGAGCCCGTGAGGCAAACATGGTCCCGCGCTTCAGCACTTGAACCTTGACCCCGAGCTCGAACATGTCAGCGGCTGGTGCCATAGTGACGTCTGCCATGTCGGCTTGGGCCAGAATCTTCTTGGCTCCCTCGGAAACACCGGCTTCGACGGCCGATTGATTCACGGACCCAGTTAATACGTAAGCCGCGCCCAGCCCGAACGCTGCAGCCGCCGCTCCCGGAGTACCGATGCCGCCGGCCGCTCCGACGCGAATAGGACGTTCGAAGTTGTATTTCCTCTGCAGGTCATCTCGTAATGAGCACAGCACCGGCAGCAGCACCGTCAACGGGCGGTTGTCGGTGTGCCCGCCGGAATCGGCTTCAGCCGTAATGTCTTCAGCCACCGGAAGATTGGCTCCCAGGCGGGCTTCCTCTGCGGTCAGCTTGCCTTCAGCGACCAGCGTTTCCAGCATCGACGCCGGAGCTGGGTTCATGAAGGCTGCCGCGACTTCCGGACGTGACACCTTGCCGAGCACCTGAAACGGCCGCTGCAGCCGACCAGACGCGTCCACATGCAGTCCGTGATAGGCGTAACGCACGATGCTGGAGCGGAGGTTCATGAACGCGGATGCCGAGACGCGCTGCACACCCTTGGCGAGAAACAGGTCGACGTTGCGTTCTTCCAGCAGAGGCTCTTGCGGCGAGTGAATCAGGTTCGCGCCCCACGGCATGCCGGTGCCGTCGAGTTCGCGTTTGATCTCGTCGAGCCCCGCTTCCACTCGCTGCGGCCCCAAGCCAGCGCAGCCCAGGAAGCCGACGCAACCTGACTTCGCGGCGGCAATCACCATGCGGGGACTGGCGATGCCGTTGGCCATCTCGCCGACGACATAGGGGAATCGCACGCCGTGAGTTTCGCCAAAGCTGCGGTCGCCGAGCCATTCGGGGTACAGCGGCGGCAGGGAACCTCGCACCCACAATCCTTGCTGAGCAATGGCTTCCATGTCGGCTGCGAAGTCGCCTGTGCCCACTGTGACGCCGACAGCTCCTGAATCGGGAGATTCGACGACGAACAGCGTCTCGCGTACTCGAGCGGTCGCTGCGGTGATCTCGTCGGGCGAGAACGCTGCCGCCGACACGTTTAGGTCTGCTGTCGCCAGCGACTGACCAGCCATGAATGCTCCCTGAGTGAAATCAATAAGTTGCAAGCGTTTGTATTCAGTCGCCGTGCTGATGACGTTCGAATTGCCGAAATCGTATCCCATCGCAGAGGTCCGTTCAGACCTCGCAGCAGCGACTCAATTGAACGGAAGAATCTCGGCCTCCGGTCCCGAAGTCAAATCGGGCAACCGAGGAAGCTTGAGACGGGCGGTGAATGGCCTCATGGGAATCCTGCAACTACGGGACATTCGAGGAAATCCTGACGTGGCTAAGTGGCAGTTTTCTGGTGTGTTGATAGGGGGTTCGAACGCCGCTCCCACGCGAATCTTTCTCCGCGAAAGAACTTCGTTGCTGTTAGCGGCCAAATCCCGAAAAAATAAGCAGAATAACAGGTCCGGCAAGTGCGTGTGTTCGTTGTGAGCGGGCCTTCTCTCCGCTACCATTCCGCCGCATTTTGAAACAGGCGAATGAATGGGGCTCGACCTCGCTTTCCTGGATGCAGAAGGCGTCTACGAAGCGGGCTCGGAAATCGACTCTGCGCAACTGAAGGAGACTGTGATTGTCGGACGGAGATGCTGACGCACTGCCTCAAGGCACCGAACGGATTCGTGATCTCGATATTCGAGATGAAATGCGAACGAGCTACCTCACATACGCTATGAGCGTCATTGTGAGCCGCGCCCTGCCCGATGTTCGGGACGGCCTGAAGCCGTCGCAGCGACGCATTCTCGTCGCGATGAACGATCTGAACCTGACGCCCGGCGGAGCGACCACCAAGTGTGCCGGTATCGTCGGTGAAACGATGAAGCGTTATCACCCGCACGGTGACGGCGCGATCTATCCGACGCTCGCCCGTATGGCCCAAGATTGGGTGATGCGGCAGACGCTCATCGCCAAGCAGGGTAACTTCGGTTCGCTCGCTGGTCTGCCACCTGCGCAGATGCGTTATACCGAAGCGAAGCTGTCCGGCGCATCCTCCGAGATGCTGGCCGATATTGAATATGACACTGTCGACTTCGTGGCAACGTATGACCAGAAGTCACAAGAACCAGCCGTTTTGCCGGCGCGGTTTCCCAACCTGCTGGTGAACGGTTCTCAGGGTATTGCCGTCGGTATGGCGACGAGTATTCCGCCGCATAATCTGGCGGAAGTGGCCACTGCGATGGTGGTCCTGATCGATAATCCTGATGCTTCGATTGACGAATTGATCGACGTGCTGCCGGGGCCGGACTTTCCGACCGGTGGTATTATTTGCGGTCGTTACGGTATTCGTCAGGGGTATCAAACCGGTCGTTCGACCCTCACGTTGCGTGCGCGTACGCATTACGAGACTGAGAAGAATTCCGATGTGATCGTCGTCACTGAGATTCCGTATATGGAAACTCGTGACCGCGTCAAAGAAAAGCTTGAGCAGCTCATCCGCGACGAGAAGATCAAAGGCATCTCTCGCGTCGTCGACTATACCGACCGCAAGACTCCGCCGTGGCAGGTGCGTCTGCATATTGTCCTGAAGAAGGAAGCGGACAAAGAAGTCGTTCTCAATCAGCTCTTCGAGTTCTCTCCGCTGCAGGCTACCATCAGCGTGATTTTGCTCGCTCTGGCGGGTAATCGGCCGAAGCTGCTGAATATCAAAGACCTCTGTCTGGAGTTCATCCGGCACCGTGTGGACGTCATACGCCGTCGCACTGAGTTCCTGCTGGCTGAGGCTCGCAAACGCAAGCACACGGTGGAAGGGTTGCTGGTCGCTCAGGTCGATATCGACAAAGTGATCGGCACGATTCGCGGTGCGGGCAGTCGAGCTGAAGCGAAGATCGCACTGCAGAAAATTGAAGTCCCTGCGGAACTCATCGCGCGAGCCTTGGGCGAGGACGGCTTCAAGAACTTCTCGTCGGAATATGGATTGCGCGAGAACTATTCGCTGTCGAACAATCAGGCGGAAGCCATTGTTTCGATGCAGCTTGGTTCGCTGGCGAATCTGGAACGCGAGAAGCTCCGCAGCGAATACATGAAGCTGCTGGACGATATCAACGGCTTCCTGCTGCTGCTGGCGAGCGACGCGAATATTCTCGCAGTCGTGCGAGATGACATGCTGGCGCTCAAGGAAAAATATCCGGACAAGCGACGCACGGAAATCAGCGAAGAAGAGCTGACCGACGTCAACAAAGACGATCTGATCACCGAAGAAACGATGGTCGTCACGTTGTCGCAGCGCGGGTATATCAAACGCACTTCGCTGAGTATGTATCAGGCTCAGAATCGCGGTGGTAAGGGTATTACGGGCGCGAAGAGTGACGAGGAAGATGCCATTCAGCATTTGTTCGTCGCGAGCACTCACGCCTATCTGTTGTTCTTTACCAATTTTGGTAAGGTGTATTGGCAGAAGGTGTATGATCTGCCGCTACAGGGCCGTACTGCCAAGGGGCGTGCGCTCGTTAATCTGCTGGCGCTCACCGAGGGTGAGATCGTCGAGAACTGTTTGCCGGTTTCGTCGTTCGATGACCAGCACTTCCTGGTGATGGCAACGAAGAATGGTACGGTGAAGAAGACCGCGCTGACCGAGTATAGCCGGCCGAAGCAGGGCGGTATTATCGCTATCCGCTTGAAGGAAGGCGACGAACTGGTTGACGTGGTGATTGTTGGTCCCGGTGATGACGTCCTGCTGTCGACTGCCGCTGGTATGGCGATTCGATTTCCACATACCGATGCACGGCCGATGGGTCGCGCCACTGAGGGCGTACGCGGTATCAGACTGTCCAAGGGTGACTGCGTCGTTGGCATCGTCGTCGCAAAACCCGAGATGTTCCTGCTGTCGGTGTGCGAACACGGCTATGGCAAACGCACACCTTTTGGTGTGGCCGCTGAGATTGAACAAACGGAAGCCCTGCCTGACGCCGTCGTCACAGGGACAGACGCTGCCGATGTTTCGGAAGCTGCAGACGAAGTAGATCTAGCGGAGACGCCTGAGTCGGAAGAGGCTGAAGGCGAAGAAGACGCTCGCAGCGGGTTCCAGTACCGTCGCCAAGGGCGCGGCGGTAAAGGTGTTCGCGATATCAAGACTACGAGTCGCAACGGCAAAGTGATTGATGTCTTGGCTGTTCAAGATGGCGATCACGTCGTGATGGTGACCTCCGGAGGCATGCTGCAACGCGTGCGTGTCGCCGACATCAGCGTCGTGGGCCGCAACACTCAAGGTGTGCGCATCATCCGCCTCGACAAGGGTAAGGAAGACGCGCTGGTATCACTGGCGCGTATTCCGGCTGAGATTGTCGAAGACGAAGCCGTGGTTGACGTGCCTGCGACTCCGGTTGCGGAGTCTTCGGCATCTGAGGTTCCGCCAGCAGTTGAGGCTGATGGCACCAATCCGCCGCTTGCTGAGTAGTCTTGGCAACGATGACGGGGCTCGTGTTTAAAACGAGCAATTAGGATTGATGGCGCGACTGGAACGCGCTCCAGTCGGTGCATCTCATTCGGCAAACGATATAGTCGCAAAAGAGTCCTCGAATTCGACCCGCGGCTTGAAGTTCCATGGCCGTCGGGCCACGTTGTTCCGCTGCAACCCGTCTGTTGCCTGAGGAATGCACACGTGAATGTCGACGTTCGTCAGATCGGAAGTCACATTGCCAAGCTGACGTGGGTGGGCGTGCGATCGTTCTTAGTAACGTCAGTCGTGACGTTGCTGGCCGGTGCCGTCATGGCGGCACTGTCGTATTACTACCTGCGCGAACACCAGTGGTTCTACGGGGCTGTTGCCGCCGTTGTGGCGCTGACTGAGTCACTCGCCACTGGTGTCCTCTTGGGTGCCAAGCGAGCTGTGGTGATGGTGGCCGCGCATGGCTTCGGCGAGTTGCGCATGGGCCGGGCTTTGGTGCGGCTGGTCTTTGAACGCATGCTCGTGGGCATTCCCACCGAAGACGCAGACGGCCAGAACACACTCGCCAGACGCGGATTCAAGCGGCTCCCTCTGGCTCAAGCCGACGAACTTCTCAGCAGCGCAGTGCGAAGCGTGATAGGTGATGCTGAACAAGGCGGCTGGCTACGCCGGACGGTGCAACAGTGGTTGCTGGAGGCCGTCCGAAAATACACGCTCGCGCGGTTTCGCGAGGAAGGTGCTCAGCAGGGCGGTGTTGATTTACTTCTCGTGCAAGCAGAGCTTGAGGAGAACATTGACGACGCGATCGTCGAGAAACTGCGCGCGAGCCTGCAGCTTTGGACCGCGCTGGTGATTCTTGGCCTGCCGTTATTGGTGGCAGGGCAAACGTGGATCGTCATCATGGTCCTGCGCTCTTAGGGAAAGATCGAACCCAAGTCGCGCTATCCATCGAATCTGCCGGCGCGGGGCAACTCCGCCAAGGCTGAAAGATCTTGATCTTCTTCAAGGAGAACAGTCGATGAAGCGGGCAGTCTGTCTGTGGATCGGTTGGTGGTTGTGGGCTTCATACATTTCTCTGTCACTTGCTGGTGATGGGAATGCACCTCGGTCTGACGGCCCGCCCATCGAGTTGCATCGAGGGCCGCACTTGCTGGTTGATGATTATCTCATTGCGCGTAGCACGGGAGTTGAGCGGAAGGTGGTTTCGCCGCGCCGGTTCTTGACCGAGCCCATTGTTACGGGCTCCGTCGAGCATCAGAACTGGCAACCGTTCTTTACGGTGCTGCATGATGCGGATGCTCCGCGCGAGAAGCGGTTTCGGATGTGGTACAACGCTGATGTCCTCGATGATCCACGGGATGGCGAGTTCTTCGGAAAGACGGCGTACCTGCAGTCGGCTGACGGGGTGCATTGGCCGGGGCCGTATCGTCGCATGGAGACATTGGTAGAGGATGGTCGAGTGCGGTTCGGTGCCAGTGTGCTGGACGACGGCCCGCAGCATTCTGTCGCCTCTGAGCGTTTCAAGATCCTGTACTTCGATGCGGGTAAGCAGGTCGGGCCGAGAGTGGCGTTTTCGTCGGATGGTTTGCAGTGGAAGTTGTGGAATGGCGGCAAGCCCATTCTGCCGATGGCCAATGGCGATGACATCTGGTCTGCTGGCTATGACCCGATTCGCAAACGCTACTTTCTGATTGGCAAGATCTTCGAGTCTTACACGTGGACCAATGCTGAAGGTCAGAAGGTGACGGCCAGCATCCGCCGTTACTTCACCAGTTGGAGTTCCGACTTCAAGACGTGGAGTCCGCCGAAGATGGTGTTCTCGCCTGACGAGAAGGACTCCGGTGTGACGCAGTGGTACGGGCCGGCGGGCTTTCTCGTACGAGGCGACTTGATCATTACTTTTCTGCGGGTACTGCGTGACGATCGCTCGCCGGAAGGTGTTCCTCAAGCAGCGGTTGATGCCAATACTCGCGGGCAGGCTGGCCTGGGAGCATCGGGGCTTGGGAAGGTTGGTGGCTCAGGTATGGGTTACACGGTGCTAGCCTGGACTCGCGACGGCGAAACCTGGCACCGTGATCGGCACGCCGACATCTTTCTTGAGCCTGACCCGCGCGTTGGCGCCTGGGATCATGCGATGGCTTGGGTAGGCAGCGCGGTGCCGGTGAATGACGAAGTCTACCTCTACTATGCCGGTTATCGCTGGGGGCATAAGTATCACCACTCAGTGGATCGCCAGTTGGGATTGGTCAAAACACAGCGTGATCGATTCGTCGCGCGGCGTGCCGGTCCACAAGGTGGGACATTTGCGACGCCGCTGATCAAGCTCAATACGGAAGCAATGACACTCAATGTTGATAGTCAGCAAGGCGAAGTTCGTGTGCAGATCACGGATGCTTCCGGCAAGCCGCTGCCCGGCTTCGCGTTTGCTGACTGTGAGCCAATCAAAGGCGACTCGCTGGCGGCGCCCGTGAATTGGAAAAGTCAGCTCGCAACTTTGAAGGGCCAACCTGTGCGTCTGGAGTTCTCGATTAGGAACGCGAGCCTCTTCGCCTTCGATTTGCGGTGAAGGTGGGGATGAATGTCTTCAAGCAGGAGCGTTGACATGGCAGGTGGTGTCTTAATTCGCGGCTTAGTTCTTGTAGGTCTGATGGCGGGGTTGCTGGGCGGTGAGCCGGTTTCTGCTCAAACGGAATCCAAACCTAAATTCCTGATGACGTGGGGACAGAAGGGTGAGAAGCCGGGCGAATTTTTCTCGCCGATTCAGATCGTGATCACGAAGCAGGATGAGATCTTCGTTACCGATTTGAATAACTCCCGCGTGCAATGGTTTAACACGGACGGGAAGCATCAGGGTGGATTCGATCTACCCTTGGACAAGCCACCGCGCAAGTCCTGCATCATCGGCGGGATGGCGATCGATGACGCAGGGCAGATCTATCTGTCGTTTATGGTTCAGCACAAGATGGCGGTGTATTCATCGAAGGGTGAACTGATTCGCGAGTGGGGTAAATCCGGCAAGGGGGACGGCGAGTTCAATCAGCCTGGTGGCATCGTGTTGTATCCCGACGGAACGGTGTACGTCGCAGACCAGTGCAATCACCGCGTGCAGCAGTTCACAAAGGCCGGCAAGTTTCTCCGCAAGTGGGGTGAGCACGGTTCTGAGCCGGGGCAGTTCGGAGGTTTGGAGCGCGCCGGTTCCCGCTTTGCCGGACCGCACTTTCTGTCGCTGGACAGTCGTGGTCGGCTTTACACGACCGAGGGTGTTACCGGCCGAGTGCAGCAACTCTCCGCTGAAGGTAAGCCGCTCCTGGCGTGGGGTAACAAGACCGACGAGCCGGGTGGCTTCGGTGAATACAACTTCGGCTCGCTGAAGAATACCTTTGGCCCGATCGGCGTGCTGGTCGATCGTCATGATCGCGTGTGGGTCAGCAGCCTGAACGACCGAGTGCAGTGTTTCAGCTCTGACGGCAAGTTTCTGTTTGGCCTTGGCGGTGCGGGTAGCAAGGAAGGGCAACTGACTCATCCGCATGGCATGGCGTTCGACAGCCACGACCATCTCTACATCGCGGATGCCGGTAACGAGCGCATTCAGAAGTTTGCTGTGCCCGGCCCCTGACCATCGGAAACCTGCCTGATCAGAGACCAATTGACTCAGATCGCATCCACCCAGTTGGGCAGAAGGGTGAAGACGTCATTGATGGAAGTGTCACCGCCTCCCGAGACGAAGGTGTCGCTGACGTCGTTCTCATAGACGTCGGCACCGGGGCCTCCATCCAGCGAATCGGCACCGTCGCCGGCTTGCACCGTGGCGTCGTTGCGATTGCCACCCGTTAGAGTGTCCGCCAGCGTGCCGCCAATAAGCGTATCGTTGCCAGGTCCGCCGATCAGCACGACCGGTATCGTGGCTGCGGACGCGTTGAACGAGTTAGCACTCGCGCCACCGATCAGCACAATACGCTCGACGCTGACTGGCGAATCCGTTCCTGTAGCCACCGACATGATGGTTGCGGACGAACCGAGTGTTGCGCCGTTCACGGTGAAGTCCGTGTCCGCCTTTTCGAGGACGTAGTCGGTGCCGTCACCGCCATCAATGATGTCGGTGCCTGCTCCGCCTGAGAGGACGTCATCGCCCTCATTGCCGAGCACGCCATCGCCCTTCGAACCGCCCAACAGAGTGTCGTTGCCCATTCCGCCGGACAGGAACACAGGCACCGTTGCCTGTCGCGCGTCGAAGAAATTGGCGGCTGCGCCACCGCTGATTTGAATGCGTTCAATGGCCACGACTGTGTCCGCGCCCAGCCCGGTCGTCGTGACCGTGATCCCCACAATCGTGACGTTGGTGTCGAAGACTTCATTGATGCGGTCGAACTCAGAGCCGCCATTCAGCGTGTCGTTTCCGAGATCTCCCTGCAGAGTATCCAAGCCCGCTCCGCCGTTGAGCGAGTCATTGCCGATCGCGCCTACCAGCGAGTCCGCCCCATCACCGGCGTTGATGACATCATCCCCCTGCAATCCAAACAGCCGATCGTCCCCAGCATCGCCATTGAGTGTGTCGCCCGCAGTGTTGCCCTGCAGGGTGTCATTACCTTCGCTGCCGTTGAGTAGGCCTGCTTCGGTTTGGCCGCTCAAGAAATCGTTGCCGAGTCCACCGGTGAGCGTGTCAAGACCCGCACCACCCACCAGAACGTCGTTGTCGGCGTCTCCGAGAAGCGCATCATTACCGTTCTGGCCATTGAGGTTATCAGCGCCATCGCCGCCGTTGATGGTATCGTTGCCGCTACCTCCGAAGATCGTGTCACCACCCGCGCCACCGCTGATCGAGTCCGCGCCAGTGAGAGTGAAGATCATATCCGCGCCGGGTGTGCCTGTGATGACGTCGTTGCCTCCGCCTCCACTGATCGTGGTCACGCCTGAGTTCGTAAAGCTACTCGCGTTGATGAAGTCCCGCGCCGCACCGCCGGTGAGATCCGCGAACTCAAAGCCGAGCAGCGTGTCGCTGGAAAGAGTGGTGCTGCTCTGCTGCACGATTAGCGAACTGCTTGTGAGCGTGATATTGCGAATCTGGCCCGAGGCGGCATCGGTATAGGCGACATCGCGGAATCCATCCGTTCCGGCTCCGCCATTGAGAGTGTCATTCCCGCTGCCACCGGTGAGAGTATCGTTGCCGGCTTGTCCATCAAGATTGTCAGCTTGGTTACCGGCGATGAGTGAATCATTCCCGCCACCGCCGAACAGCGAAACAGGAATTCCTGCTGTTGACGCATCAAGGACGTTGGCGGTTCCTCCACCCAGCAGCAGGGCTTTCTCAAAGCCAGTTAACGAGTCGACGGTTTGCGAACCAATCAGACCAATTGACAGTTGGCTCGCCGACAACGTCAGGTTCGTGGTGGTTGACTCGCTGAGGACATCTGCAGATCCACCGCCACCCGCTAGCGTATCGACTCCATTACCTCCGGTCAGCGTGTCATCGCCGAGGCCACCATCGAGTAGGTCTGCATACTGGCTTCCGATGATTGAGTCGTTGCCATCGTTGCCTGACACGGCGACGCTGGTGAGTGCCGGGAACGCCGAAGTCGTTACGCCTGAAAGATCGATCGAGTTGTTGCCTGATCCGCCTTGAATAGTGAGCGTCTTCATTGCCACAGCGGGAACGGTGTATTGATCGTCCACCTTATCGTTGATTCGCACTTCAACATTGTCGCCAGCGCGAGTCACTCGCACCGATTCGCTTCCGGTTACCGTGACATTCACAACGTCTTGTGGACTTCTGAGAAACAGGACATGAACCGCACCCAAAGCGGTGTTATATTCCGTCGCTGCTGTTCTATCTGCGAAAGCGCCGACTGCGATATCGGTCAGGCCGTCTCCATCCAGGTCGCCTATGTTGGCCACTGACGCACCAAAGAAGTCGTTATCGGCTAAAGTTGGGGCACCGTTTGTGTCGCTAGCAAGCTTTAAACTGCTCTTCGCCGTGCCGTTGGCATTGAGCCGTAATACATGCACTGCACCGCGATTTGAATACGCTGCTCCGCCAGTAGAGTCATGATAGGCTCCCACAGCGAGGTCGGTCACGCCATCCCCGTCCAAATCCCCGAGTGAGGCTACTGACGAGCCAAACTGGTTTGATTCTGCGAGAGCTGGTCCACCATTGGTGTTACTGGCAATCTTGGAATTGCTCTTGATCGTTCCGTTGGCGTTGAGTCGCAGTATATGCACTGCGCCACGGCCAGAATAAATTCCACCAGATCCCTCAGTATCATCGCCTGAAGCGCCCACGGCGAGATCTGTTACTCCATCTCCGTCGAGATCACCCAACGATGTAATCGACTGTCCGAAGTTGTCATTGTCCGCAAGTGTGGGGCCGCCGTTTAACTCATTTGCCAGCTTCACACTGCTCTTAACCGTGCCGTTTGAGTTCATGAATTGCACATACACGACACCGCGCCCATTCCCGGCTGTGCTGTCGCGGGATGCGCCGACAGTAATATCGGTCACTCCGTCGCCATCTAAATCACCCACTGATGATACTGAGCTTCCAAACGAGCCGTAGGCACCCAGTTCTGAAACGCCATTCAGTCCGCTGGCGAGTTTCACGCTACTTTTGACAGAGCCACTTGATGTCAGCAGCAGGATGTAAACGGCTCCGCGATATGTGCCGCCGGTGTCGTCGCCGTAGGCTCCCACTGCAAGGTCAGGCACCCCGTCTCCATCGAAATCACCCAGCGCCGCTACCGAGTTTCCGAAGTAATCATTGCTTTCAAGAGTGGGGCCACCGTTGGTTTGATTCGCAATTTTCACACTGTTTTTCACGGTGCCGTTTGAGTTCATGAACAACACATGCACTGCCCCGGCATTTGAGCTTCCCGTGTTGTCGCCATAAGCTCCCACCGCCAGGTCAGCTACGCCATCTCCGTCGACGTCACCGAGAGACGCTACGGAGAATCCGAATAATGCTTCATGGTCCAGCGTGGGCCCGCCGTTGGTTTGATGCGTGATTTTTTTGGACTTTGAACTAAGAACTGTTCCTCCGCCAACTACGGTGATCGTCGCCGTATAGTCCTCGACTTCGCCACCATTGGCCGGGCCGATTGGGCTGGCGGCCGCCAAATCATTACTCAATCGAAACCGGGCATACGTAGCTCCGGCAGTTGTGATTGTTGGTATGATTGGGAAATTCAGAGTGAACGTAGCTTTCGTGGTAGCCGTTGGCACCGAGACAGACGTCCGCTCGGTGGCGTTGTCGAAAATGCCATCGCGATTGAAATCAATCCAGCCATAGAGCGTGGCGCTCGAACCCGTGGTGTTCGTCGCTCGGACCCGGACCGCTGGCGCCGTCCCGACTGTCAGCAGCAGATCCTGCGCGGGCTCGATCAAGCCGTCTTCGTCGTC
>CAYLTY010000189.1:0-16801 GCA_964386705.1 uncultured Planctomycetaceae bacterium | reverse complement strand
GCGTCCAAATGTCGTCCGTGGGATTCAACGGCCACACTCGGTTTTTGTCATTAGCCAATCACATGCCAAGCGGCTTCGCCCGTGTTTGCGGGATTGATGTGAAAACGGGAAATGTGCGTTTGGTCGAATTGCCTGCGTTTGATGCGGGCATCCGAAAGAAGTGTAAGTCTTACCAGAGGACGCCGTGAATCACTGTGTTCAAAAAACTGAATCAAAGTTCGATTCTGGAACACACGTTGAATTGATCAAGGGCTCAGCTTCGCAAGCATGTTGCATGGTTCTCGCGCAGTGACGCATTCCTTTGATGCTGGCTGCGCGATTAGAGCGACGTCCCGATCTCGTAGATCGGTTCTGTGTCGAGGACCAGATCATTACTGCTGAATAGCTTGTCGACGGCGGCACGATGGATCTTCATCTTAGTCCCGCCGACTCCAATCGCCCCGTAACACAGCACGCCGCCTCGATCGACGGCCTTGTCCAGCACCTCAACGCCCTCGACTCCTGCAGGCGGTACCGCGTTGAGATCAATCGCGACCTTGAGCGATTTCAAGGCCGCCCTCTGATTTGCTGACAGCAACTGAACTCCGGCTGCACCGGTCGCGATGATCAAATTCGCGTCCTGAGCGGCTTTGGTGACGTCTGCTTCCGAGGCAGTCGAGCACCCGGTGACCTGCGCGTTGGCTACTTTGCTGCGGACAGCGCTGCAGACGGCTTCCGCCTTGCTGGCGTCGCGTGATCCGATCAGCACGCTGGCGCCACGCTTGGTGAGCAACTGCGCTGCTCGTTGTCCCACCGGACCGGTGCCGCCCAGAATCAACGCTTTGGTTTGAGCCAGATCCAGGTGCTTCGCTGCGGCCAGCACCGCAGCGGCTGCTGTGGTGTTGGAACCATTTGAATCCATCATCACGGAGACTCGAACAGGACCGAAGAACGTCTTCAGTACCTTGGCAAATAGGGCTTCGCCAGCAGCGACTTGACTGCCGCCGACGAAGATCGCGGTGTGCTTCAGGTCCTTGGGGCCGCGGGTGAACATCGCTCCGTGCACGAGTCCCGTGACGTTTTCAGGAGTGACACCGCCGTAGCTGAAGAGTTCGTCAACTCCAGCATCGACTGCCACCACGCGGTCGAAGGTGCTGGGCAGGGCGTCGGTATCCAGTTGAATCAGAATCTTGCGCATGGAGTTCCGTGCTCTCAGTGAGAGGACTTCAACAAGACCTGCAAAACAACAACCCGGTCTCATCGGAAACCGGGTTGTTGTACGTCTCGCTGCTACAGGCTGAGTGGCAAGGTCACTCGAATTAGCCCGCGAAGAAGGGGTGCTTGGCAGTGCCCTTCTCGGCCAGGACTTGAGCGATCGAAGGCTCGCTCTTCATGGCGCGAGCGATCGACAGCTTGGTCGCTTCGTAGTTGTACGTGTAGATCTTCTTGTCATCGGCAGCATCCCAATGGATGAACACGCCGCAGACAATGACCAGATTCTCGGCTTGATCCTTGGGAATCACACCGGCTTCGACGGAGTCCGCGACGGCGTCAGCTACGGCCTTCTGAGCAGGGCCGAACATTTGAACGGCTTGGCGAGCACCCTTGATCGTAACCTTGGTGATCATGACCGTGGCTGGCTTGACTGCCAGGTTCGGTGCCAGAACTGCGAGCAGGTTGCTGTGGCCAACCTTCTGATCGGCCAGGGCGTTCGCGAACGCAGTGCCGACTGGACCGCTCTTGTCACCGATCAGCAGATCGATGTGAGAGACTTCGTTGCCATCACCGACCAGAGCTTCACCAACGTACAACGACATGCTGCTTCTCCTACAGAACCAGTGTGTATCCGCGCCGCCCACACTGGGCTGGTCGCATGAAGTTTCATCAATGCGGCGGAATATGGGATCTCGCGAACCAAGTCGCAACCCACCGGACGGGCGGGTTTCACCAAAACTGCACAGAGTTGCCAGCGTCAGAACGCGAGCGACGCTGTTCAGCCAAATCGTCGCTGGCCGAGGAAATCCAATTGAAGATCCGTGCGACCGTCGGCCGCGAGGTTGGCGAGTGCCTCGCCGATCGCCGACGTGAACTTGAATCCGTGCCCTGAAAAGCCGACGCCGAAGTGCACGTTCTCAAATTCGCGATGCCGGTCCACGATGAAGTTGCCGTCCGGCGTCATGGTGTAAAGGCAGACGCAATGTCGGCAGATGGACGGATCGACGTTCGGCAAGTGGTTGCGAGCGAAGTTGATGAGCGGCGCTCTGTCCGATTCACGCAGGCTTCGATCAACTGACAGTGGAGCCGCGACGGTTTCGCCACCAGAATGCTCGGCGAACTTCAGCGTCCGCCCATCAATGCTGGGAAACCCGTAGAAAATCCCCGTGGGGAGCTCGAACAGAAATCCCACGCCGCCATGAGTTTCGTTGTAAACATTGCTGGTGACGGGGCTCCAGGCGAGAACCTTACGGCGCACTTCGAGTTGAGGCAGGCCCGCTGCAGGTCCGAGTACGCTGGTGGCCCATGCCCCCGGAGTGACCACCAGATTCGCGGCTTCGTACGCGGCGCGGTCAGTTGTGACAGTTGCCGTCTGGCCATTGGAAGCCCATGACCGGACCGCTGCGACTTCGTGAGTGGCTCCGTGTTTGAGGGCCAGCTCGATATGAGTCCGCACACAGTCCTCGACTTGCAGGTAGCCTCCAGTGGTTTCGAAAACTCCTTCGAATGACTCGTCGACTGCGAATCCCGGAAAACGGTGCCTGATTTCTGCCGCGTTGAAGTTTTCGATCGGCAACCCGTGCAACTGAGCGGCCAGGCGGACTCCGGTGACCACTTCTCCTGCTGGCGGTCCCACTTCCAGCAGCCCGCAGATTTGCATCAACGATCGACCGGATTCCGCCTCCAGATCTCGCCACAACTCGTAGGCTCGCAGCAGCAGCGGCACATAATCAGGGTGCTCGAAGTAAGCTTGGCGGATGATGCGCGTATCGCCGTGGGAACTTCCCCGGTCGTGGGCGGCCGGGAATTGGTCGAGTCCGAGAACGCGCATTCCACGCTTGGCCGCATGGAACATCACGCTGCTGCCGAAGCCGCCGCAACCGATCACTATGAGATCATATGTATTAGTCATTCGCGACTTTCCCTCTCCTGCCCAAGATCTCTATCTTGACAATATGGGTAATTTGGGAAAACTAGGCGCGTTAGATCTGTTGCGATCCGTTCATTCGGAATGCTTCCGAAAGTTGGATCATGACAGATTCGTGCGCAGAGAGAGCTTCAGAGAGAAGAGGATTTGTCATGAAGAGATCATTCGTTGGCATGGGCGCGGCTGTCGCGCTTCTGCTTGCGGGATCTGGAATTCAGGCTCAGCCGTGGTCTGACGAGTGCTCGATCGATTGCACTCCGATCCAGACTGCCTGCCCCGAACAGACCCGCGTTGTCGAACAGACGATTATGGTTCCGCGCATCGTGAATCAGAAGCAGCGGATTCAGGTCCAGGAAGTTCAAATGCAGGAACGGTCCAAAGTCGTGACCGTGTACGACCAGGTTCCAGAAATCGTCAACGTCCCGTATCAGGAGACGGTGGTGACTCAGGAGACTCGCCTGCAGCCTCAAACCACAACCAGCTATCAGGCCGTCACGCGGCAGGTGCAGACGCCCGTCAGCGTGGCCGTGCAACGGCTGGAGAACCGCACGGTTGCTCAACAAGTGGTGCGGAATCAGGCAGTTCGCATCACCAAGAATGTGACGACCTACCAGGTCCTGCGAGTCTGGGTGCCAGGGCAGGGTTGGTGTTCGCAGCCGTATGGCACTCCCGTGACTCAGCAGGTGGTCCAGGACGAAGTCCGACCTTACGCCTGCACGGAAAACTGCAACGTGCAGGTGCCGGTGACCCGGATGGAAACTCAAATGCAGACGCAAAACGTCGTTGAGTACCAGCCGGTCACGCAGACGGTGAACGTCCCGATCACGGTCGCCGTTCCCCGAGTTGAGGCGCGGACTCGGCAAGTCACTCAGTACCGCACCGTGCCACGACAAGTGGTGCAGAAGGAAATGGTACCGGTCCCGGTCACCGTCGACAAAGAGATCGACGTTCCGGTGACTCAGTACGTGCCGCAGACAATCCAAACCGTTGTCCGCAGCGCAGAGATGCCCGCCCCCACAATTCGCTCGACGACTTCCGATTACTGCCCCCCGCTGGAGTATCCAGCCTTCAGGTAGGGTTTGGAATCCGTGCCTGTTCTGTCATCAATCACTGCCTGAATCTCACCTCAGGGAACTTCCGGTAGTGGTTGGTGATGGCCTCGGCGTAGGCTGGAACACCGGCTTATTCAGCCACACGCGGACGGTTATCAACGAGAGTCATCGTTCTGCGGCACCCCGCCGGACGTGACACTACAAGGGCGACCCACTCGGACTGGCCGCTGGCTTACTTTCGATTCCGGCGTTCAAGGTATCACGTCAGCTGCGAGGGCCGCTCGGTAGTCGGCTTGAGCATCGAAGAAATTCAGGCGAGCATCGACTTCGGTTGCGGCGGCATCGGCAGTGGAAAGCTCGCGTAGGTTGACGAGCAAGAGATTGCTATCGCCAAGTTCAAACTTGCGACGTTCCGCGATTTCCATTTTGCGAGCCAGAGCCAGGGATTCGTGAGCTTGTTCCAACTGGTCGTACGCGGCGTTCAGGGCGACACTGGCGGACTTGACCTCGGCGACAATCTTCTCTTGCGTAAACTGCGTTTTGGCATGGAGTTGAGCGAGTTTGCCTTCAAGGGCCTGCAACTTTCCTTTTGCCTTGTTTCGTTGCAGCGGGACGCTGGCGATCAACCCGCCTTCCAGTTCAAATGGAGATTTGTCGTCCTTCTTGGGGTCGGCAGCCTCGCCCACGTCCTGTGATCCCACGAGGACCGCATCGACTTGCGGCAGACATAGGTTCCGCGCGTTCGCGAGTTCGATACCGAGTTGCTCCCGCGAAATCTGGAGAACCTGGAGTTCCGGTCGTTTGGCGATTGCTGATTGAATGTCCGCTTCCACGTTTAACTGAGACGGATCGTCGGCCTTAGGGAACTCTCGAGGAAGGCGGGATTCGTCAACGACTCGGGGTTGACCGCTATCATCCCGCAGAAACAGCGAGAGCTTGACGGTTGATTGCTGAAACTTGCGTTGAGCGTCAATCAACTTGGTGCGACGGGACACGATCAATCTTTGGTTGTCGGTCAATTCGATGTCAGGGGCGTCCCCTTGCTCGACCCGACGACGCAGACCATCGTTTCGCTCGGTCGCGTTTTTCAGGAGTTCTTGGGCGATTTGGACATTCAATCGCGCTGCGACCGTATTCCAATAAGCAATCGACGCAGCTTGAATGAAGTCGATGAGTTGAGCCTGAATTTCAGGCTCAACCCCCTGCATCTGCCAACCCGCGCGCCACACGCCGGCGCGCCGGTCGTCGATATTGCGATTCTGAAGCAGGGGGATTGTCGCACCCACCTTGAATTCACCGCCGAGCTTGGTCGCACGCTCGCCGTAATAGACGGGGAAGTCGCCAGTGCCGATTCGATAGCCGCCGAAGACGGAACCCCCGCCAAATAGTGGCTGTTCCGCACCGACAGTGTGCCGGTAGTTCTCATAGAACCCTGCGGGCATGTTGAGGCTGTCTGCCTTGAGCTTGAGATCGAACTCGCCGTTCGCGGCCAGCATGTTGCCTTGGGCGATGTTCCGCTCGTACATCGCTGATTGTAACAACGGATAGTGCACCATCACCGAATCGATCACGTCACTTAGTGCCAGCCGTTCTTCGCCAGCATGCTCATGCTTGAGGAGAGACTCGGGGGGATCCCGCTCCACCTCCCCGGACTTCGCGGTCTGCGCCGCGCTCACGAGCTGTATTTCGGATTTGCCGAGAGCGGATGCAACCGGAGGCTGAACTGCGTGCGCCTCCTGTTGAGACGTGGGATCTTGCTCAGGTCTCACCGGGACATTCGCGACTTCTGGCTGACCCAGTCGAAACCCAGTCACAGCTTGGCTATAGGGATGTGCGCACCCGCTCCCACACAGCCATAGAATCAGCCAGTACTTCGTCCGACAACCGCTCATTGCACTTGGGCCTCCACCCAAAGGCCTATACATCGGCAGCCGCAACGTTTTCCGATGAGTTACAACCGTCAGATTGATTAACGTTTCACTACTTTGCCCAAGTTGCCGATCAATGCCTCAATCGGTGAATCGCGCATTCTGATCGAACTCCTGACTCGGCAATGCACCGCATCACTGCGCTTCACCTCACGTTATCAGGGGCCGATCAGACTCCGACCGCCGTCGTGGTTGATTTCTGAAATAGCTTTGGAGCGCTGGCAGTCGGATCTGAACCCTTGCTGCGTTACTTTTGTTTGTCATCCGTTTTTTTCGCCTGATGACTCGCCTCTGAGTATGCGACGGTCGGCGGGAAACCATTCAAGCGTCGCCAAGCCTCATAGCCGAGTCCGACCTGATCGAGGAGCACCCAGCCATTGGCTCGTGTTCCTTGCCGCAGGAACTTGGTGCTCGGCCACGGGGGAGAGTCGCTATCCGGGACTACCAGAAGCCGGAATTGGTTCTTGTTGTTTCCCGCAGCGGCATCAACATTGATGACTTTGCCGCCAAACGTTCCGACCGCGACGCTCGGCCATCCCGCGAACTGCACTGCTGGCCAGCCTTCAAATTGTAAACGCACTTTTCGGCCCACGCTGATGAGAGGCGCGTCGTTGCCGTTGACCCAGATCTCGGCGGCTCGGTCCTCGGCGTCCGGAACCAGCACGAATAAGGGATCGCCTTGTTTCACCATCTCGCCGCCTTGATGGGCCATCAGGTGCATAATTACGCCATCCCGCGGAGCCTTCACGGTTTGGCTCTGCTGTTGCGCGACCTTCACCTGCAATTCGGCAATCTGTTTGTCGAGCTTTGAAACATCGCCCACTGCTTTCTGGAAGGTTGCTTTCGAAGAGTCGACTTTGGCCTGAGCCTCGCGTTCCTTGGCAGATCGCTCATTGCGTTTGGCCCGAAGTTCGTTTTGAGCTGCCCGGATGTACGCCTCGGCCTTGTCGACCTTCGCGATTGACTCCTTCCATTTGCGTTCCGCTTCCTGCACTTTGAGTTCTGATGTTAAACCATCCTTCTTGAGTTCTTTCTGCCGTTCGAAGTCCAGCCGCTGTTGCAACTCTCCGGCTTGTTCGGCATCTAGGTTTCGCTCCTCGATCTTGAGTTTTTCCTCGGCGACTTTGATGTATTCGTCGGCGGCGGCGACTGACTGATCGCGTGCCGTTTCAAACGCCGCGACCTGTGCTTCATAGGCTAGGGCGACGATCTTGTTGGCTTCAAGTTCTCGCTGGGTCGCAGCGAGTTGCTCCTGCTGACGAATCTGCAAGTTGGGGTCAAGGTCTTGAATCTCCAGAATAAAGTGACCCTCTTCCACGCGAGCACCGTCGAAGACCTGTTCCCCCCAACGCACGATCCGTCCGGAGATGGGAGCTTCGATCGTCTGTTGCCGCTGCAGAGGCGCGTACGCAACCACTCGGCCCGTGCCATCAACCGTCTGTTGCCACGGAGCGAATCCCAAGGCAACAACCGCCGCTGCAAGTAAAACGAGCAAGACGCGGGCGACCCTTCGCGCGACGCGCGACGATTTCGCCAATCGCAGCGCCGGGAAACTGACGCTGGTATCGAGTCCGTAGTGACCGGTTCCAGTTGTAATGTTCGACATTATTAGTTTCGATTTTCGTCAGTCAGAATGTTCGAGTTCCTGCGAGCCATTACTCGCTGATCGTGGGAGTTACGGATGCCGAGAGCATCTAATGCCAGCGACGCTGCATCGAACCTCATGCAGGCATCACAGGTGCAAAATCCGGTCGCATTGTTCTGCGATCGTTCGGCGGCCAGTTGCGATCAGCACGGTACACGAGTCGCGAGAGGATTTGAGTTCATTCAACAGTTTCTCGGCATCGTTGTCAGGCAGCGAATCAAGTACACCGTCGATCAACAGCAGCCTCGGTCTGGCGACCCATGCGCGAGCCAACATTAAACGCCGGGCCTGACTTTCAGACAGCGGGTGACCGATTGGGCTCAGGCGAGTATCGAGACTCCAGCTTTCGTCCAGGCCGACTCGTCGTAGCGAATCGCGCACATCGGTGGCGGAGATGTCCGGGCGATCGAGATGCACGTTCTCAGCCAGCGTGCCTTCGAGCAACTCGACGCCGCGAACTAATGACACGTTTTGCCGTAGTGTGTCAGGACGCAAATCAATCAAATCCAGATCATCGAGGATGATGTGCCCGGACGATGGTTCACGCAATAGAAACAGCAAATCGAGTAGTGTGCTCTTACCGCATCCGGAAGGTCCGTTGACTGCGATCACCTCGCCCGGCTTGATTTCGAAACTGACATCATCCAATACCGGCGAGTGGTTGTCGTGGGAGTAGCTCAGATGGCGAAGTTCCAATCGAGCTGCACCGGTGCGGCCCACGTGCATCACGCCAGATGATCGTTCGACGGGCAGGTCAAACAGGTGGCCGAGCTTGTCGACGGACGTCAGAAGGTCATAGAAGCCCTCCAGATGCTTATCGAGCTTCGCAACTGCGGCGACGATGAGAGTCACAATCAATTCAGAGGCAACCAATTGTCCCAGAGTCATCTGACCCTGGATGACGAGAAACCCGCCAAGTCCCAGGAGCACAGCGCTCGCAAATGCTTCGAGCGCCAACCCCACGATGATCTGCCGCATCAGCACCCGATAATGGGATTGCCGTGCGATCAAATAGTCCGTTGTGAATTGATCGGCTCTCAACAGTGCGAGTTCTGTTGAGCCGCTTCCCTTAAACGTCGCCGGGCAGCGAGCGATTTCCTCCAGCCACGCCGCAACTGCATACTTGCTGCGCGACTCCTCAATACTGGTTCGCACGGCGCCGCGACCGAAAACAAACACATTGGCAAGCAACAGCGCCAGCAGTACCGCGTCGAACGCTAGAAGCCAAGGATGGTAAAACGCCAATACGATCATGCCGAGACTGATTGTCAGCACCACCATCAACCCGTCGAGCAATAGTTGCGCGACGATTTTTTGCATGGTGACGATGTCGAAGAAGCGATTGAGCAGTTCTGGCGTGAACCCCTGCGCTTGGTCCAACCGTACGCGAGGCAACTGCCAGGCCAGTCGAGCAACAACGCGAGCAAACAACCGCCGTTGAATCAGTTCGATGACGAACCTTTGCAGAAAACGCAAGGCCGCTGCGAAGCCAAGAAAAGTCAGCAAAATGATCGATAGAACGATCAATGGTTGCAGCAACGTCCCGAATGCAACCGTATTGACGAGAGCTTCGACCGCGATCGGCGTCGCCAGCGTCAGCATGCCGATCACCAGGGCAAAGATCAGCACGATCCAGATATCAGACCATTCCGGTCGCATGAACTCTCGCAACCGCGACCACGGTGATGGATGGGCATGCTCGCTCGCTGCAGGTTGGTGACCACCGTTGTGAGAACCTCCATCATCCGTTGCCACAGGCATGTCGTCTGACACAGGGTCCAGTACGACCCAACGCCGCGCTGCGCACTTGGGATCTCGCAGCAGATTCAACAGGTCCCGCTGTGAAATCCAGCTCCCGGCCGGATCATTCGGTAGCACGGACAGACGAAACTTCTGTCGTTTCGTACCCGTTAGCACAAAAACCGTTGCCGAATCGTCGGTGTCGTTTCCAATCGTGACAGCCCAGACTCCGTGGCGGAGCAATTCGAACACTTCGCGCGGTGTCGCATCAACCACACGCGTTGCGTAGTTCAGTCCACGACCTGTTTCTACAAGCCACTTCCACCACCGACTACTTGCAGTTCCGGGCCAAGCCAGCATCGCCTCGGCCAAGGACCGGCGAATGGCCGCCGCATCCACCCGGCGCCGTTCTCCGCATAGCAACCGAATCGCTTCGGCTCCCAACTCTCCAAACTGCGGCCCTGTCGTTTGTGGCAGTGATTGCCCTGCTTCAGATTGAGTCATCGTCGAATTATTGGTCGAAACTGGTGAGGGTACTTCGAGCCGTTCTGAGCACTGAGAACGATCGTTGCGGGAGTCAGCGTGTCAGACGTGCGTCACGGCGCTATGCCCAAGCATCGTCAGAATAGGGCTTCGGGACGACTACCACCAATTACTGCTCGACGTTCTGTTTCGCAGAGCGCTGGGAAATCAGAGATCTCTGATTTGCCGGGGCAGACAGCTAATAAGTCAGCTCGGTGCCGAAGTAGAAGTTCGCGCCGGGTTGGCGGACGGAGAGGCCGGTGGAGGAGCGGAAGTCGAAGTGCTCGCGGTAGTCTTTGTCTGTGAAGTTTTCGACGCCGGTGACGAACGTCAGATGCTCGTTGACGAGCCAGTGGCTGCGCAGATCCCAGGTCGTGAAGCCGGGCGTCGCGGATTCAAAGAGACTGGTGGCGACGCGGTCCTGGCTGTCAACGATGCGGGCCGCCAACTCGACGTTCCAACGCACGTCCCAGACTTCGCCATTCAGTCGCACGCCAGTTCGGTTCTCGAGCGGCGGAATGCCGGGCAGGGCTTCATGAGCGGTGAGCTGCTGCCCTTGTGCGCCAAACGTTCCGCGCGGGACGCCGTCTACTCGCTCACTGGGGTTCGTGCCGTCGGCCTGCAGCGTCGCGTAGCTGCCGTTGCGGGTGTAATCCCGGCCTTCGACGTAGTTCAGGGTTGAGAAGACGGAGATCCACGGCGCGACGATGTACTCCGCGTTGGCTTCGCAGCCATAGAGTCGGGCGAGGTCCGTATTCACGTAGCGGAGGTTGACCTGTTCAATCTGCCCGAACGGCGGGCCGCGCCGCACGCTCGTGTTTTCAAAGGTAATACGCTCATTGACCCAGGCATGAAATCCCGTGATACCGGCGCGAAAGCGTTCATCGGAGTAAGTAACGCCGAGGTCCAGTTGCGTACGTCGTTCCGGATTCAAACGCGGATCGCCCGTGACGGTGTTGAGTCCGTTCTGCAGCAGGAACATAAAGGACTCGGCGGCGTAGAGTTCAGTGAGCGAAGGCGGCCGCTGTCCGTGCCCGGCGCCGGCGTTGATGCTCCAGTTGGGATCCAATTCGTACTGGCTGGTCAGATACACCGACCACACTCCGAACGTGCGATCAAAGTCGCTGACACCCAGAATGTCGGCGTAGGGTTGGCTGCCCGTGCCGACGACGGCCAGATTCGCCGCGTCTTCCAGAATCTCGGTGGCGACGACGTCCGCGCGGACACCAGCCGTCAACGTCAGGCTTTCGATGGAGGTGTCTTGCACTTCGGCGAACCAACCGGGATTTGCTGACGCCGATCGCGGAATTGGCGAGTTGGCGTTGTCAAAAATCTGAAAGCCGAATCGGCCGGATGAGATTTCGTCGAGCCCTTGTCGCACGAGGCGGAAGTCTGTGCCCGCAGTCAGCACGCGATCGACATCCAATTCCCACTGTGCCTTGGCCGCCGCGCCGGTTGACAGCGAGTTCACGTTTGTTGTGCCCGTGTAGCGGATGACATCGAGGAATGGGAACGTGGCGCGCTTGGAAGGCCGTTGGGCGCTGCCGCGCAGACGAGTCTCGTTGTACCACGTTTCGACTGTGAATCGGTCAGCCCAGCCGACTTCGCGATCCGTCCACGTGGCTTCGACGCCGTTCGTGACTTGATTATCGATATCGAAGGCCTGACCCGGCAGTTCAACGTCGGTCTGGTCCTGATGCAGATAGATCAGTTCCAGATTCTTGCCATCCTGAAAGTCGAAGCCGAGGGCCACGTCCAGGTCCCTTGACTTGTAACTTGACGGAATCTGAGTGCCGTCGCCGGATTCGTAGTCAGTACCCGATCGAACGCCGTAACCGACGCGCGCACCCCAGTTCTCACCGGCGGCGTAGCCAGTCTGACGACCGTACCATTGATCGCCGTTCGTCTGATAGTTGAGGCTCGATGATCCACCGGTCGTTGTGCCCAATTCGGAACGAGGCGTCGTCACGAGTTGAAAGTCCAGGAAATCGAAGCCGGGACCGTATTGGACTCCGTACGGTCCCTTCACCACGGTGACTTCATCGATCAGCCGCGAATCGATCTTGCTCAACATCGTGTCGAGGTCGATACGCGCAGGGATCCAGTAGGAGCCCGAATCGGCGACCTGGCCGACTCGACTGCCACGAATGCGCGGGTCAGAGATGATCGGATTGCGCTTTTGAGTCGTCACGCCGCGACTCGTGGAGGAGGCGCCCAGCAGGCTGCCCGCGTCTGTCGTGTTTCGCACTTTGGACTCGATGCCGAGTACCTGATCGGCCGCAGTCGTTTGGCGGTCTCGCGGGGCGCCTGTCTGCAGGTTGCTGCGTGCGGCACCACCGCGAAACACGTTCGCGGTTTCGCGAGAGGCGGCACTCTCCGCTAACTGGCCAGAGTCGGGCTGAATCATCTGGGGCGTTAGAGGGGCGACGTCCTGGCTCGCGCTGAGCGATGCCCAATAAAACTGAGCCTCAAGCGGATTGGCCGCTTCGACCGCCTCGTCAATGATGGCTAAGGACTCGCTGACGACTTCAGATTCCGGTGGCGGAGGTGGAACATCATCCGCCAGCAGGGGCGCGGGCAGTCCCAGTGATGCGGTCCACGCGACGGCGCAGCAGGCGGCATAGCGCAGTGCCGTTTGTGGCTTTGTGTTTACACGACGACGCATCGAGCCGCTCCGCCTTTCGTGCTGGGACGTTCTGCTGGGAACACCCGAGCACGAAATCATCGGCCGACGCGAACGCGTCTCTGCAAATTGCGATCAAACCGGAAGAGCCCTTCGGCGGTCTGCTTGAGATTAACCGGCAAAGTTTTACTGATCGTTAGCCTGGGGCGGCGTGGCGAGCAGTCTCAGCCGCAGCAATCGAGGATTGCCCGGCGACCCTGCGGCAAGCAGTTCCGTGCCGCGTTTTAGTAGTTCCTCGGCTTCTTTCGTTCGCCCGTGGTGGCGTTCGATCATGGATTGAATGAGTTCCTGCTGCCCGAACTTCGGTGGCGACAGTTTCTTCGCGGCGGCGAGTGACTCATTCGCCCGATCCCATTCGCTCGCTTGAGTTTGGGCCAACGCTAGATCGAACCAGAACGTCGGATTTGAGGGCTCTGACATGGTGGCCGCAGTCAATTCTTTCACGGCGCGAGCCGGCTGCCGCGACTCCGGTGACAATCCCTGGCTCAATAGCCAGCCGAGGTTGTCCTGCAGTTGCGGCGACGTAGGAAGTGCTTCGCGCAATTTCAGTGCCGTCTGATAGTGAGTTTCGGCCTCCTGAAGTTCCAGACGCGACCAGGCGTCATCAGCGAGGCGCAGATGAAACCAACTCGCCAGATCGCCGTGATGCGCGCCGGATCGTTGCGACACCGGAATCGCGTCGAGCTCTTTCAGTGCTGCGTTCAATAGCTCTCGGCTCTCATCGACCGCCCCGTTCAGGAGCTTCACTTGCGCCTGCAGCCCCAGATTCTCGGCGAGTCGTTCCCGGTACTGCGGCACCTCTTTGAAATCGGCGACGCGGGCTCGGAAACGTTGAATGGCCTCATCGAGCATGGAACTTGCGAGATCGAAGTTCCCCTGGTCCCGCAACACTTCGCTGAGGATTGAGCGGGCTGCCGCCTCGCTGTCGCCGAAGTCGATTTCTTCGGGATACTGATTGGCCAGGCGCACGGAGCCACTGACCGCTGCAATTGAGGTCTGCTTGGCCTCATCGAGCTTTCCGTTGCGTAGCAGAATGTAGCCGAGGTTGGCCTGCTCCGTTGCGAGATTGAACTGATAGCGCGGCACTTCGGGCCGGGCTGCAACCAACGCCTGATATGCCCGGATACTGTCTTTGGCGGGCTGCTCGGCATCGCCGCCGCTTTCCCGCAGGATGTTGCCCAGCAGCACGTGACTGGTGGCGAGTCCTTCGAGATACGTTGGAATGTCTTGTTCGGCTTCGTGCAGCTTTTCCCAGATCTTGATGGCCTGCGTGATCGCCAGCGCCGCAGCGCCGAGATCACCGCTCTTCTCATGAACGAGCGCTTGCTGGTCGAGACTCGCTGCTTGGCCGACCTGGCACTGCTTGAGGAGTTCCCCATTCGCATGCTCGCGTGCCTGGCCATACAGGGTTTCTGCAGTCTGGGCCGCTTGGAGTGCATCTGACGTTTCGCCGCGCGCTAGATGGACGCGTGATTTTGTCAGCCACGCGTCACCCAACGCGGCCCCCAGATCGGCATGGTCAGGCTTCTGTCCGGGCTTGAACGCGGATGATACGGCTGTATGGGCGTCGTTCGGGTTGCCTTGTGCCAGCAAGCTTCGAGCCTGCTTCGAGTAACCCTTGATTCTCAGCAACTCGGCGTCACGTTGAACGTTCTTGTCATTCCCCGGTTGCGTGAGTGCCTTCGCTAACTCAGTCGCAGATTCGTAAGCCTTGTATGAGGCGGCAGGCTCTCCCAAGGCAGTGTGGACGTCGCCGAGTCTAAGAATCGCGTTCGCGCGGGCGAGCTGCAGCGCCGGGTCGTTGGACTGGGTCTCCTGCAACTCCTTGTAGTACCCGGCGACGTTCTCCAGAAAATTCTTACGAACGGCCTCCATCCGCGGGATGTTCTCCAAACGCTGGCTGACCCCTGCGATTCGCTCGATTGCGGTTTGAGCCTGCTGGAATCGCAGCACTGCCTCAGCATGTGCAGCCTGTTCCTCGCGCCAGGATCGATAGAGCAGAGCCGCCGCAATGCAGATGGCGACGCCGAGTCCGGCGGCTACTTGCTTGAGCTTTCGAATGCGCTCGAGTCTGGAAGCTCGCTCGGCCTGTGCCGCGCGAATGCGAGTGAGAAATTCCGTATCGCCGTTATCAAGCGGGTCCAGTTGTTGCGCGGCCAATTCGAAATCGCCGCGCTCAAAGGCGGCGATCGCGTAGGCATTCCGTGCCGCGAGCAGCCCCGACTTCGCGCGGGAATTATCGGCCCACAACCGCAATGCATCATCGAACCCGGCAATGGCGCTGGTGAAACCGGGATAGAGCTGCTGCTTCGTGGCGGCCTGCAGTTCTTCTTCGGCAAAGTTGGTGAGGCGAATGCTTTCGGCATGTGAGCGGTAGGCTCGCAGCGCCGATTGAAGATCCTTGACGGTCGGGTAACGCGCTTCGGGTTGAGTCGCCATGGCGCGCAATGCAATTAGCATCAGCTCGTCATCGCGTTCGTGTGGTACAAACTCGTTACGCTCGGCCGCCTGCAGACAGCCGAAAGCGTGGCGGCCGGGATGTGGGGCTTTGCCCGTCAGAATTCGGAACAGCAGGGCTCCAAGCAGATAAATGTCGCTGGGAGGTCCGATCTTCTCCATGTCGCCAGCAGCCATTTCGGGAGCCATGTAGGCCGGTGTGCCAGCCGCTCCCTGCGAGAACGCGATGCCTTTCTTTCCGAACTCAGGAGTCGGCAAGGCGAGTCCCCAGTCCATTACCAGGACCTCGCCGAACTCGCCGATCATCACGTTGTCCGGCTTGAGATCGCGATGCACGATACCCCGTGCATGTGCAAAGGCGATTGCGTCCGCAACACGGAGCAGCACCTCTATGTTCTCGTCCTCGGACAAGTCATCGATGGACTGTTTCCACGAGTGACCACGCACCTCTTTCATGGCGTAGAAGACTTCGCCGGCCGCGTTCGTGCCGAGATCATAGATCGGCACGATGCCCGGATGTTCGAGGTCTCCGGTAATGACAGCTTCCGCGACGAACTTCTCTTTCAGGCTTTCGGCGTTGCGCATACCAGGCTTGATGACCTTTAACGCGACAGTGCGGTCAATGGCCCCCTGGCGTGCTTTGTAGACGGCACCCATGCCTCCTTCGCCGAGTCGTTCACCGAGTTCGTACTCGGCTCGATTCAGGCCTGAGCCTGAACTGCTGCCTTGCACAACGTCCCTCTGACGCAGAGTCACCGAGCCGAAGCTGGCTGTCATCGAATGTGACGTTACCGATCCGCGTGCGGTCTGCGGTGCTGAGGTTTGCGGCTTTACGGTTTCTTCTGCGTGCGTGTGCTCCAGCTCTTCGCGCCTCGGAATCCATGTTTCCATCGTCGCTGGATTCGAAGGTGCTTCGTTACGCGTAGCGAGTGGATCGTCCACCTCTGTGGCGGCGCTGATCTGGGTCCCCATGATGGGCGAGGTGTTTGATGAAGGCTCGTCAATCGGAGCCAGGGTGCCCTGATCGGCATGGGCTGCGTACGTGGCGAGCGCCGGCAAGTCCGACTTTTCACAGAACGGAGCCAGAGCCCAAGCCAACTCCTGTGGTGACTTGTAGCGCTCTCGGGGCTCTTTCTGGACACACCTCAACAGGATTGCAATGAGACGATCGGGCAAATCTGTACGTCTGGCTTTCGGATCTGGAAAGCTGCCCCGCTGGTGGGCCTGCATCTTGGAGATCGCCGAGAGGTGCGTGCCGTCATTGAAGGGGGCCTTGCCGGTCAGCAGGCAGAACAGCGTGCAGCCAAGGCTGTAGACATCCGCCTCAATCCCGATCTTTCCGGAGTCGATCCACTGTTCGGGAGCCTTGTAGTCTGGGGTCCCCTTGGCTTCACCGAGCGACGTGAGCCGTCCGCCTTCCTGCGGGCTCTTCAGGCCCGCCATACCGAAGTCGAGAATCTTGACGGTGCCGTCGTATGACAGGAACAGATTCGATGGCTTCAAGTCGCGATGCAGATAGCCGGCTTCGTGGATGTGCTGCATGCCCAGCGCGGCTTGGCGGACGATCTCGCAGGCATCCGCGATGGAGAGACTGGTCGGCGGGTGAGGCAGTTCGTGTACGGGGATGCCAGTAACCAGTTCCATCACCAGGTA